>CAYGQI010000080.1:0-4028 GCA_964351925.1 uncultured Anaerolineales bacterium
CCCCGGGCAGAGCCCTGGCAAGGGGTTGATCTCCAGAATGTAGGGCTTCTCCGCATGATTGGCATCCAGTCTGAAGTCCACCCTTGCCACGTCGAGACAATCCAGCGCCCGGAAAGCAGCCACGGCGAGCCTTCGCACTTCCTCCTCCTGAGCCTCGGTCAGAGCCGCCGGGCACACGTACAAGGGCGAATCGGGGAGTTCCGACTTTATGCGGCCTGTGTAGATGCCCCCCTCCTCGGGCGGGCAGCGACTCAGGTCCACCTCCAGAGGCGGTAGCACGTGGGGCCGCTCATTGCCCAGCACGCCCACGGTGATCTCTCGTCCCTCGATGAACTCTTCAACCAGTGCCGGCTGATGGTAGGTGTCGATGAGCCAGCGCAGCTGGCTGCGCAGTTCACCCTCGTTCCGCACCACCGAGTTGCCGTTGATGCCCATGCCCGTTCCCTCCCCCGTGGGCTTGACAAACAGGGGGTACCCGAGACCACGATCAAGAGTCCCGGAGGGATCGTCGAACACCTGGAACCGCGGCGTCGGCAGTCCGTGAAAAGCAAGTATGCGCTTGGCCATGGGTTTGTCCAGCGTGAGCGCCAAGCAGAGGACCTTTGATCCCGTGTAAGGGATCCCCAGCATCTCCAGGATGGCTGGCACGTGGGACTCTCGGGAATCGCCACGATGGCCCTCACAGATGTTGAAGGCGATGTCAAAGTGCCCACGTTGCAGTTTGCCATACAGAGACTCATCGCCTTCCAGGAAGGTCACCTTGTGCCCGGCCTGCCTGAGGGCAGCAGCGATGGCCTCGACGGTGCGCTCAGAGTCCAGTTCGGACCATTTGTCCCGCGGCTCTCCGGTCCCGTGCGGAGCATTGACCTTCAGATTGGCTAGCAACGCGATTCGAAGGCCGCTCATCTTTTCCTCCCCGCTGGCTCGGCAGCAACGGCAAGCCTGTGGCCTGTCAGAAGGGGCCACGCCTGATCTCCGACCTCAGGACCAAGGATGGGGGTCTCGGCTGGAGTTAGCTTGGCTGCCACACCCACCTTGGGCCGCCCCAGCTGATCGGCGCAGAATCTGCATTGGCCCGGGTCGTGCGCCTCGTAGTGCCGAGGCTCGGGATAGGAGAACATCTGACCTTCGTAGTTTCTGACCACGACTCGAGAGTCCGACTGGGTCATCAGGTATTGAGGCATCACCGGAACCTTGCCGCCGCCGCCCGGCGCGTCGATGACGAAGGTCGGGATGGCAAAACCGCTGGTGTGCCCGCGCAAGTGTTCAATGATCTCAATGCCCTTCCCCACCGGCGTCCTGAAATGCCCGATACCCTCAGACAGGTCGCACTGGTAGAGGTAGTAGGGCCTCACCCTGATCTTGACCAGTTCCTGCACCAGCCGCTTGATGACGTTGGGACAGTCGTTGATGCCTGCCAGAAGCACCGTTTGACTGCCCAGCGGTATGCCGGCATCGGCCAGCGTCGCACAGGCCCGGGTCATCTCCGGAGTGATCTCTCTGGGGTGGTTGACGTGGATGTTGATCCACAGGGGATGGTACCGCCGAAGCATCTCCACCAGGCTGGGTGTGACGCGTTGAGGCAAGTAGACAGGCAATCGCGTGCCGATGCGAATGACCTCCAGGTGCGAGATGCTGCGCAGGCCACTCAACAGGTGCTCGAGCACAGGTTGAGCGACGAACAGACCATCGCCACCGGAGATCAGCGCGTCTCGGACTTCGCCATGCTCGCGGACGTATTCGATCATCCTGTCGATCTTCTCCAGGCTGACCACTTCATGTCCGCGGCTCACCAGGCGTCGACGCGTACAGAACCGGCAATAGGCAGGACACTGGTCGGTCACCACCAGCAGCACACGGTCTGGATAGCGGTGCACCAGGCCAGGCACAGGCGAGTCGGCCTCCTCCCCCAGGGGGTCCTCCCTATCCGCCGCCTCCACAAGTAACTCGCGAGCGGTGGGCACCACCTGCCGGCGGATGGGACAACCGGGATCGTAGGGGTCCATCAGAGACGCAAAATAAGGGGTGATGGCCATCCGGAGAGTTCCCCGGGCTCCAACCACCCCCTGCTCCTCTTCAGGTGTCAGCCTGATAACCTGTTTCAGTTCGTCCAGCTTGGTGATACGATTACGTACCTGCCAATGCCAGTCGTTCCACTCCTCCTCACTGACCCCGGCCCACACCTGCGGCCGAGGGCTCACGTGCGGAGGCTTCGTACCCGGAGGATCCTCCAGATCCTCGTAACTCATGTCTTGCATGATTCCCCCTTGTTCTAATACTCTCATAACTCAAGTCCGTCGCTGTGGCCTGCTGCCTCAGTTGAGAGACTGCGGCCCATCCGCGAACTGCTTCACGTAGATGAATAACGAATCGTCCACGCGATAGAAATCCTTCACCTTGCCGACTTTTCGGAAACCGTGATTCCGGTAGAAACGACGGGCGGGAAGGTAGCGCCGCGTCGATGACGTATCGACGAGCAACATCCGCCCTCCGACCTGCCGGACCGCTTTCTCCACCTCACTCAAGAGAGTCGTCCCTATGGATCGTCCTTGATAGCTAGGATGCACGAAAATCCAGTATAGGTCGTACGTGCCGTCGGTCATTGGGGTGGGCCCGTAGCAGGTGAAGCCCACGATGTGGCCATCCGCCTCTGTCACCAGCGAGCGGTACTCCCTCTGCTGTGGATGGTCCAGCTCGGACTCCACCAACTCCTTGACTACGCCAACCTCCTCGCTGGTGAACACTCCTGTTCTCCGAGCCAGCGCCAGTATCTCATCCACGTCCTCGCTCCGTACGCCCCTAGTCACCATTCTCTCTGGCGTAGTACCTTCGTCTCTACGATCTCTCCCTGTGCGTCGTTGTTGAGCAGGGGCCCCAGGTACTCCGGCGCCGGATGTAGTTGAGGGCACGCCAGTCCTTGATCGGACAGCCTGCCCTCGCGCTGACCCGCTTGGTTCCGCCCCACGGGAACCAGACCGCCTCTCTTGGACCAGCCGAGTCAAGTCTCCTTGGCCTTCATCACTATTCGTCCATAAGAATCAAGTGCACCGATCGGGGGGGCGCCATGTAAACGAACCGACCACGTCGGTCCGCCTTCGCGCCACCTCCCATCCCTTGCCAGATGTTGTCGTCACCCACCTGAGCTGTGACGAAAACGCTATACAACTCTCGTGCATAAGTATACTTCCAGAAGGCATCATCAGGGTCACAATCCAGCAACAAAACGGTGCAAGACGTGGCGCTGAGGCATCAGTCTGGTATCAGCTCCCCAGGGCAGACGGGCAGGCATCCGGATGCCAAGCTATGAGGGGTCTTCCGCCCCGGTCGAGGAGAAGGAGTAGCCTATCCCTGAGATGGTCTTCACGTACCTCGGGTTGGAGGGGTCTGGCTCCACCTTGCGGCGCACGCGGCTGACCAGGTTCTTGACCAGGGTGGCCTCGCCCCGGCCACCGTAGCCCCATACTCGCTCCACGATGATCTCGGTAGGGATCACCCGGTCCGGGTTCCTCATCAACAGATAGAGCAACCTGAACTCCATGTTGGTCAACCGAACCGTGGAACCTATGGGCATGGTAACCAGATGCTGTTCGGGATCCAGGGTCAGTCCCTGAACAGTCACGGGCCCCAGTGCTGAGAGTGGTATCGGCTGTCCCCGTCGCAGAAGGACCTTGGCCCGCGCCACCAGCATCTGCGGACTATGGGGTTTCGCCAGGTAGTCGTCGACCCCTAGATCCAGCGCCTTCAGTATGTACTCCTCGTCGGTCGCTGGAGCTGCGAGGATCAGGGGTACGTCAGACTCAGCACGTACTCTAGCCACGAGCGGCAACAGGTCCGCCTCCTTCGAAGTAGCGTCCAGTAGTATCAGGGCAGGCGCCTCCTCCGCGCACTGGGTGAGGAACCTCTCCTCGCTGACGGTGGCCAGAGGCTGCAGCCCTGCCTGACGCAGCACAAAGGCAACAAACTCCAGTTGATCAGCATCGTCACCGAAGATCAGCGCTTTCATCGCCCCCCGGCTCCATCCTTACGAC
>CAYGQI010000080.1:4128-7319 GCA_964351925.1 uncultured Anaerolineales bacterium
GTCAAGCGCACCTGGCTGGCCAGAAGGAGCGGTATATCCAACAGGGGGATGGGTTCCATGCCAATGAGGAGGTTGAGCAGACTACTGTTGCGGATGACACTGCGAGCCATCTTCCGGCGATAGAAGGGCAGTTCTCTGCCCAGTGCCACGGCCAGTCCCGGCCGCATGTCTATGATCCGCGGCAACAGCACACTGGCTACATTGGTGCCCTTCTGGGCGGAGATGGGGACGACCGACACACCCAGCTTCGCCTGTGCATCGTTCAGGACCAGCTTCAGGTCCTTCTCTATCAGGTCGATCTTGTTCAGGGTCACAACGATAGGGCGTTTCTCACTCCTCAATCTCTGATAGAGGTCATAGTCCTCTTTGCGGAGCCCAGCCGCGGCGTCGAACAGGAGCACGGCCACGTCCGACGCTCGCAGCGCCTCCAGTGCCATGTCTCCTCGCTCCACGCCACCTACCTCCCCAAAACCAGGCGTGTCCATGATGATAAAGGGTCCCAGGCGCTGGGCAACAACCTCTTTGGTCGTCCCTGGCACCGCTGTCACCGGCGAAACGCGCTCGCCCAGGAGAAGATTGACCAGTGTCGATTTGCCAGAGTTCACAGGGCCCACGATGGCAAGCCTGGAGAGGGCCTCCTCCTCAATGTCGAGGGACAGGCTCTCTCTGTCCAAAGCCTTCAGCAAACTCCGCAACTCACCCAAAGTCACAGGAATCCTGATCATGGGGATCCTCGCTGTCGGTCATATTCAATCATAGCCCATGGCTGTTGATAGCACCAACAGCCCAAGCACTTCCCTGAGGTGCAGAAGCAGAGGACTTGGCGTATAATCTGGCAACTCTCTGCGGCAGGAAGCCAAACACCACCTGTCGGAGAGCGATGGCATGTTCCGAGAAGATGATCTCCGCCTTATAACGCTAACCCGTATCCTCATACCCCTGGTGGCAGTGGCCGTCGCGGCACTGGCCGCATGCACTGTAGCACCGCTGCCGCCTGCCAGCACTCCCCTGAGGGAACCCACGTCCAGTCCGGTAGCGACGACCGTGGCTGAGACTACTCCTTCGCCATCCCCCATGCCTACAGAACCCCGTCCTGCACACATCACTCTGACCGTTTGGGGTCCAGTCCAGTTCTCGCCCGGTGAGACCGACTTGGGTCGCACCGTCCTCCAGGCACAGTACGAGGATTTCGCAGCGGAAAATGAGGGAATTGGCGTAGAGTATGTGCCGAAGGCTCCGTACGGCGAGAGCGGCGTCGTCGATTTCCTTCTCACCGCCAGCTATGCGGCTCCCGGCATACTCCCAGACCTGGCCATAGTGGACACTGTCGAACTCGAAGCTCTGGTGAGAGAAGGGCTCGCTCAACCCATCGGTGGACTGGTAGCCGACGCCCTAGCAACGGACCTTTACCCGTTCGCCACCGGAGCTTGCACTGTTGACGATGAACTCAGGGGCATACAGTTCGAGGCCGACATAGAGCATCTCATCTATTACACCAAGGTCTTGGAGGAACCCCCCGCCACCTGGGCTGAGCTGTTCAACGGGCCGATCAGCTACACCTTTCCGGCTGGTGGCGAGAACGGGCTGGTTAATGACAGCTTCCTGATCCAGTACATGGCTCAAGACGGCCAACTCACCGACCAAGAAGGGAAGCCCGCCCTCGACAGTTCTCTCCTGCAGAGGGTGCTGCGCATGTATGATGCATTACGCATTTGGAGCGTGAGCCCGCCAAAGATCCGGGAATTGTTCAGCCTCGAGGACTGCTGGAAAGCGTACACCGAGGGCAACATCACGGTCAGTCACGTCAGTTCCTGGAGGTACCTGACCAGTCGCCCGGTCATGCAAGACACGAGCTTCGCTCCCATCCCCACAGAGACCGGCGTCCCTGCGACCATGGCTCGAGGTTGGGCCTTCGTGATCGTCACCGATTCGCCCTACCGCCAGGAAGCGGCTGCGCGCCTGATTGAATGGCTCATGACCCCGCAGAACCTGGCCCAATGGAGCGAGGCTTCAAACCACCTGCCCGCCCGCCCTTCGGCCTTGCGGCTGACTGGTTGGCCTGTCGACTACTCCATGTTCCTGGATGCCCAATTGGCCAACGCCTTCTACCGCCCCTCGACACCCGAGTTCGAGAGGGTTGGCCACGCCCTACAGGTGGCTGTACAAGACGTCCTGTCTGGTGAACAGACTCCTCGACAAGCGACGACGCAGGTCATGGAGAGTCTACAATAGACAACCCACCCCCGTCCCTCAGAGGCTCTCCCGGCAGTGCTCTCGGTGCCCGCAGGCGCGACAACGCCGCGGGCTGTGATGATTCGGGGCCACCTCAGCGGTGGTCAGATCGTGCCTCATGCTATCCATCGTAGCGAGCAATTGCCGGCGAAGTCGAGGGGTGTACTCCACCGGGAACGTGGCCGTGGCGTACTTGAGGATGCCGTAGGGAGGCATCCCCTCGAAGCTGTCCTCGACGAGCAGGCAGTAGGCAGCCAGTTGAAGAACATCGGACAGATACGGTCTCCCGGCAGTGCGCCGCGGCTTCACCTCCACCGGTATGAGATGCTCTCCGCGGGCCACGATGTAGTCGGGCTTGCCTGCAAGTAGATAGCGCTGGGAAAACAGCGGACTGGGGCACTCTTGCCAGGCACCGGTGTCGTCGTAGACGATCCGTCCATGTGGAACACCTGTCTCCCGGCGCCAGTGCCCGGCGAGCCAGAGCACAAGCAGGCCTGCCGTCAGCAGCAAGACCCCGACACCGAGCAAGATCATGACCGGGGGCGTCACCTGCTCACCCCAGCAGTCCGGTGGCAAGCCACCAGATCATGGCAAGAAAGCCCACCCCTAAGCCGAGGAACACCAGAGTGTAACCCAGCCGCTCCAGCCGGTGTGAGATCACCACGGCACGGCCATGGCCCAGATGTTCCTCTTCTCCCATCGCCATCTGCTCCCTGTGTGCTGACGGGTACCCCAACACACTGGACAGCCACCAGCCGCGCGCACAGTAGGCGTAGCTCCCTATCTCGCTGGCCCTGAGAACCCTACTCTTCCCCGAACCTCTCAAGGATCCTATCCTCGAATTCCCTCAGGGTGGCTTCGAGTCGCTGCTGGCGCACCGTCATGGTCAAATCACCCCTCGTCCTCTCCAGGACACCGCGTACCATGTCGGTCGTGCGCCGGAGGCCTCTGGTGATGGC
>CAYGQI010000081.1:0-5701 GCA_964351925.1 uncultured Anaerolineales bacterium
GGAGGGATCCAGAGGCGTAGACCGGCCCCGCTTGATTATCTCTGTGGCACGTTCTGGGGCATATCTGGTGCTCAACGCCCAGAAGACCCGGTCCAGATCATCAGCAGGGATGTCGTGATCCACGACGATAACGATCTTGACCCCGTAGGCCCCTGTGCTCGTGCCTATAACGGCATTACCCACATGCGAAGAGTGGCCGGGGTACATCTGCTTCACCGACACAATGGCCATGAAGCGCCCGCAGGAGGAAGGCGGGATGTACACCGATTGGATACCACGAATGCCCATCACTTCCAGCTGGCCCCACAAGGTCGCCGTGCGGTTCATGGCCTGAATCATATGGGTATCGGTTACGGGCCGGCCCACTGTGGTGGCATGGAATATGGGGTTGTTGCGATAGGTGACAGCCTTCACGTCAATATAGTGTCTGGGGACGGTGCCTTTGCCAGAGTAGTAGCCGGTGTATTCCCCAAAAGGCCCCTCGTCCCGGAGCTTCTCGGGCCACAAGTCTCCCTCCAGGACGATCTCAGCCTGCGCTGGCACGGGCAGGTCTACATATTCTCCCTTGACCACCTCCATGGGCAGCCGGCGCAGAGCGCCCACATAGTTGTATTCCGTCTGACCGGGGGAGAAGAGCGTGCTGGAACAGAGGAACAGGACCGGGTCGTAGCCTATCACGGCCGCGATCTGCATCGGCTTCTTCAACTGCGCGTATCTCTGCCGATGCAGGTCGGCGTCCTTTCCCCTGATGATCTGGATGCCTGTAGTCTTCTTGTCCAGAAGTTGCATGCGATAGGTACCAGCGTTGATCCAATCGCTGTCCGGGTCCTTGGTGATCACGCTCACGAAGGTGCCGATGAAACGCCCGCCGTCCTTCTCGTAGAACCACGGCACGGGGAACTTGTACAGATCAATGTCATCACCAGTGTCGATATTCTCCTTGCATGGTCCTGTGTCTACCCATTTGGGTGGGAGCCCTTCCTTGGTTCGATTGACCCACTCTCTGGCCATCTGGCTGATACCCCAGTTGGTGGGCATATCTAGGGCCAGGGCAAGTCGTTTGGTGCTGGAGAGGGCGCTGACAAAGACGGGCGTCTTATAACCTTTGACGCTTTCGAAGAGCAAGGCTGGCCCGTCTCTCTCTTCATTGACTTTGGCTACATGGGAAAGCTCAAGGTTCCAGTCCACCTCGGCTTTTATCCTCTTCAGTTCTCCTTCGGCCTCGAGTGTCTTCAGAAAGTCTCGCAGATCCCTGTCTGCCACGTTCTCTTGCTCCTTTCTCTCATATCGTTTGCGCCAGCCAATCTATAGTTCGACCTTCTTCCCTTTCATAGCCGTATCCAGGATAGCGTCCAGTGCGCTCTTCGCGGGATCAACAATCGGCTTCCTCTCTACTTCACTCCACACGGTCTCGGGGCGGCTCTGTAGTATCAACACGTTTTCTGGGAAGGGCAAGTCCTGATCCACAGCCCATTCAATGTCCTGGGGTTTGCCGCCATAGTACTTCTCTATGGCCTTGGCAAGTCGAGTCAGTTCCTCGATTTCTTCGTCACTGATGCAAGGCTGGGTTTGTCTGTCCGGTGGTATCTCGGATACTACCACCTTGCCCGTCTGTCGGTCCACCACGTACTCTACGGTCTTGGGCGAGATGGTCCTCCTGCCAATATTGAAGGTCACCTTGTCCACCAGGTAGTTGTCCGGCGTGACCTCTCCCTTGACCACGCTCTCCCCCAGGCCCCAGTTGGCATCAAGGGTTATCTTGGAGCGGTCGCCCGTCAAGGGGTTCAGGGTGAATATGACGCCCGCTGACTTGGCGTTGACCATCTTCTGTACTCCTACGCTGATCAGCACCTGTTCGTGGGGAAAACCCATCTTGAGACGATAAGTGATGGCACGATCCGTAAAGAGGCTAGCCCAGCAGTTCCTGGTGGCCTCCACCACCTCATCGGGGCCCATGACCCACAGGTAGGTCTCTTGCTGACCAGCGAAGCTCGCTCCTGGAAGGTCCTCGGCAGTGGCGCTGGATCGGACGGCCACTGGCATCGCGGCCAGGTTGCACTTCTCGCATAGCCTCTTATAGGCCTCCTTGACGGCTTGCTCCACATCGCTGGGGACAGGTGTCGATCTGACCAGCTGACGGAGCGCCTTGCCGGCCTTCTCCACGGTGGTGACATCCTCAGGGTCAACTTCGGCCAGGGTTTCGCGGATCTCCCTGGTGATAGCTGCCTTCGTCAGGAACTCTCCATAAGCCGTGGTGGTGACTGCGAAACCGGGGGGAACCGGTATCCCAGCAGTCGTCATGCGGCCAAGGCTCATGTTCTTGCCCCCTACCAGCGCTAGGCAAGTCTCATCACAGTCCTCAAACCAGAGGACATAGGGCGACTTCTTGCTCATTCCTCTCCTACCTCCCAAGTCAGTTGTTTCTTCCGCAAAGCCTTGCGCCAGAAACCAACTCACGTCTGGGGCAAGGTCCGTCGCGCTGCACGCCCAGACCAGCGCTGCTAAGCCATGTTCGGGGCCTGACTCCCGTTGACGGAATCAGACCCCGAACGTGTTGGCGGTGCCTTATCTTTCGATGTACACCACGCCCTCGTTGGCGTTCACCTTTAGCTTGTCCCCGGTTTTGATCGCCTTAGTGGCATAACCGGTCCCCACCACGGCGGGCAGGCGGTATTCGCGAGAGACGATGGCGGCGTGGCAGCTCATGCCTCCAATGTCCGTCACCACAGCCTTGATCTTGGTGAAGAGAGGGGCCCAGCTAGGTGAGGTGATGGGGCAAACCAGGATCTCGCCCTGCTGGACGGTGCTCAGCTCGCTGATCTCGAGGATGACCCTGGCCTTGCCTTCGGCCATGCCTGGGGATGCCGGCATGCCCCGCAGCTCATTCATCTTCTCTGGCTCCTCGGCTGGGGCGAGCCACCGCTTCACAGTATCCGTGGTCACACCCCACAACATGATGGTAAAGGGCTCGGTAACCACGTCAGGTGTGGGACCCAGCGCAGGAGGAGGAGCCCAGGCACGGAACTTCTTGAAGATCTCCTTCCGCCACTTGACCTCTTGGGGCCAGTATTTCGGCCCACGAGCAGGCACGCGCGGCCCCACCGCCCAGGCAGTAACCAGGTCATACAGCATCGCAGGAATATCGAAGCGGTGGAAGTAGAAGATGTCCTCCTTGTTCTCCAGGAAGCCGTGATTCACCAGCAATTGGCCCAGGTCCCTGATTTTGTTCCACCAGATGGTGTGGTGCCAGTGCTCCACGTAGAAGAGGTGGTTCTCGGCATAGGGGTACGTCCTGCGCACGATGGTGTACTGCTCCATGAACCTCTTCTTGTCTTCCTCCGTGGCCAGTAGCTCCGTGTACTCAGCCACCATCTTCTCTCGTTCGGCGTTTATCTCCGCCAGCGGCCTTGTTATGGACTCTCCCTTCTCCACCTTGGGAATGTACGTCCTGATGTGATCGAAGGGGATATTGAGGTTGTCTATCCAGCTGATGTGGGTGTGATAGAAGCCCGTACCGGTGGACAGGTAGAACCAGGGATCTTTGGCCTTGTCCATGGCGTCCAGCCAGTCCCTCCCGGCACTGGTCTTCTTGAGTTCCTCTATGGTCTTGTCGGCGTCCAGGCCCTTCTTGAACACACCCGCCAGGCCGAGGTCCACTGCGAGCCGGGCTAGCTTGCCTATCTCCTCCTCGGGTCGGAACATGATCACGTCAGCGCCGGCCACCATCTTGGCGATGGTTTGGTCGCCGATGTCGGGGAAGGCCTGCTTGCAGAACCCGAAGAAGGTCAGGTAAGCAAGGTAGCACAGGTTCAGAAACTCGAAGTGGTACTGCCAGGCCTTGTACATGTTGAGGATTAACGTGTCGTAGGCTTCCAAGAGGGTGTAGGCGCTGCTGTACCCGAGGCCTTTGAAGACCACGTGGTCTGGTTCATACATCGGCAACTCGGGGATCTCGATCCCTTTGAGGTCGTCTATCAGCCCCCGCATCTTCTTTTCCCACTGGGCATACAGGCTGTCCCACTTTTCAAAATAGAAGCCTACCCTCTTCTCGAAGTACCCGGCCCGTTCCGGGATGAGGTCCTCAGGCGCGTTGTGGGCGCTGATGTAGGTGTAGCCATTCACGATGCGGTGGGCGATGCCCAGGGCCGGAGGCACGCAGAATATGCGCGAGGTGTTCTGGGATAGCGCCACCCACCAGCTCTCGGCCGTGATGCAGTCGAAGGGCAGCATCGGGTCCGGGTGGTGCATGGCGTCCCAATACCAGAACTGGCTCTCCTCATACTCCTTGCGATCCTCGCTGAAGACGTAGTAGTACGGATACATCTTCCGCCAGCCCTCGGTGCCGGGGATATCCTTGATGTCGAAGGGGCTTGGGAATCTCTTCTCCGCCACTTTCCTCTCCTTTCACACACATCACTGAGCTTGATCGGCACGCCTTATCCGACCAACCACATATCGTTGATCACTCATCGCCGAGCACACGTCTTCTGCGCTCCGTCACCTCCTTTCGTCTTGCGGGGCCCTGCTCCAGGGGTTGACCGGATGTGTTGCCGATCAACCCCTGAGTGTTCCTTTATTGTCGCCTCAGCCAGGGTCCGCCTTATGTTCTACCCGGGGGGAGGCCCTGGCGGTGTAAAGGGCCACCGGTGCCATACACCGTAGTACAGGATGATGCCCGCCGTGAACAGGTTCAAGCTCATCACCGCTGTCCACAACTGCGGCGGCAGAGGCGCACCGGCCGCGACAGCCTCGAAGATGGCCTTCATGATGAAGTACCATATGAGCGACTGGGCAACGGCAAAGATGGGCAAAAGCGTGCGCTTCAGGTTAGCCCCTGCTTTCTGGAGAGGCCAAGTCTCGAAGGCCATGCCCCAGGTGAAGGTGCCGAAGATGGTGCCGGCGCCCAGGGCAAAGACTATGGGCACGATGAGACCGGTGGGCCCCCCCGGAACGCCCATACCTTTCAGTATGGCCTCAAGGACGAGCCAGGTGATCCAGCCCATGACGATGATCCCCACGCTGGCCACGATGCCATTGCCCCAAACGTTCTTGATCCTGCTGAAGGGCCAGCCCTGCCACAGCACCGCCACGATCATCTGCCAGACGATCATCATCAGTATGGCCGCTGCAAAGTCCAGGGCAAAGAACATGCCGCTGGGGAAGCCAGGAGCACCCCAATTGCAGAAAATGAGGTATATGACGAACCCCACGACCCAGGAGGTCAGGAAGGCGCATACCCCAGCCAGGCGGTACTCCAGCTTGTGGAAAGGCTTCAAGCCCAGGATGAAGGTCAGGTGCAGCATGACGAAGAACGATAGGATGGTGTAGATCGCCACCTTTGGGAACATCTGGGTGAAATCGAAGCCACCGGTGATGATGGGCATCAAGATGAGGAGCGTGATCAGCATCATCACCAACTGCACGATCCAGTTCACCAGGCCCGCCCACGGTTGCTTCATCTTGCCGGCTGGCCACCCTCGCCACCATACCATGTTGGTCACCAGATATGGTAGCCATACCAGGCTTGGCGCCCCTACCAACAGGACTGCGTTCACAGGTCCGGGCAAGGCTCCAGGCGTAAACAGTGCTACGATGAACGCGCAGACCATCACTACGATCACGGTCAGCAAGCCGATCACAGGTTGTGTCATGAGTTTCTTGTCCGCCATCGGTTTAGCCCTCCCCACTTCTCAGTGCTAAC
>CAYGQI010000081.1:5801-7318 GCA_964351925.1 uncultured Anaerolineales bacterium
ACATCGCTGACGTTGATCTCCAGCATCTTCACGCTGGCCAAGATCCGGTCCGCGTTCCTGTCGACGGCCTGGATGCCGCCGCAGAGCTCCTGCAATTCCAGGGCGGCCTTCTTGATGGTCTGGATCCTGTCGTCCATTTCCTGCAGCAAGTGCTTGTCGATGTTCCCGTCTCCCATTCTCATCCCCCTAGTGCTGAGGCCGCAGGTCCTTGAACCTCTTGGCTTTGAGCGCGTATCTGGGCAGTGTGCCGTAGTCGTGGAATTCGAGGTTGTACCGCAGGTTGGTCTTCAATCTGAGCTGCTCCACCAGCCTGGCTTCCACCGACTCGCGTTGGCCTTCTGCTTCTGCGCGAAGCTCGACCTTCAGGGTGATAGCATCGATGTCACCCTTCTTGGTCACCTCCACCTCGAACTCGTCCCCCAGCTCGGGGAAACTCCTAACGACCTCTTCGATGGCCGACGGCGCGAGGAGAACCCCCTTTACCTTGGTGATGTCATCGGCTCGTCCTACAACACCGCCCTTGATCACCCGGAAAGTGCGTCCGCAAGGGCACGGCTCGTCGGCCCATTCTGTCACGTCTTTGGAATCGAAACGAATGCACGGCTGTCCCATCCTGTCCAGCGCCGTGATGATAAGCTTGCCCCGTCTACCTGGTTCGGTGATGGGCTCGCCGGTCCCAATGTCCTCTAGCTCTGTCAGGAATAGGGCCTCGTTGATGTGCAATCCGCCCGGCTGGGCAGTGCATTCATAAGCCCAGGCGCCAATCTCCGTTGCACCCACATGGTCGTGTACTTTGGCCCCCCACGCTTCTTCCATTCTCTGCTTGGTGGCTGGGATACTGGCTCCGGGCTCCCCAGCACAGAGGATCCTCTTGACCTGAAGATCCTTTGCTGGGTCGATGCCCATGCTCCGTGCCGTGTCAGCCATGCCCAGAACATAGGTGGGTGTGGCCATGAGCGCTGTGGTCCTCAGTTCCTGCATCTTGAGGATTCGCGCCTCAGTGTCCAGCACGCCTCCGGGCACGACCTCGCAACCCATCTTCTCGCCCCCATAGTGGCCCGCCCAGTAGGCGACAAAGATGTTGTAGCCGAAGGGAATGAAGATGCGGTCCGTGTCTCTGAATCCCTGAGCATACATGATGTAGGACCATGCCTCCGACCACCATTCCCAGTCCTGCCAAGTATCGGCCTGATAGACCGGCTGTCCTGTCGTGCCGCTGGTTTGGTGGAACTCGGTTACGCTTTCGAGAGGGACACAGAGCATGTCTCCGTAGGGGAACGGCTCTTTCCTCTGGATGTCCCGCATCATCGATTTCTCGACTTTCGGCACTTTCCTAATGTCATCCCAGGTCTTGATGTCACCCGGCTCCAGGCCAGCGTCCTGGTAGAGTCGGCGATGGAACTTGGAGTGCTCATACGCCCACCGAACTATCTTCTGGAACTTCCTGAACTGTAGTTCCATCAGTTTGTCCCTGGGCAGTGTTTCCGTTATCGGGTTCCAGTAAACATCTGCCCCCC
>CAYGQI010000082.1:0-1340 GCA_964351925.1 uncultured Anaerolineales bacterium
CCGCCCGGGCGAGCTATGGGAGCTAGGTACTATTGACTGAAGAACCGTGCTAGCCTATCCTGTGGGTCAAGAATGACAGGCATGGAGCCTTACGGTCCGAGCCCTGCGCCGAGAGGCAGGGGCAAACGCTGGGGACTCAGCTGGCAGGCGATAGCCGTCCTTCTGGGGCTGCTCTACTTCACCGTCATTGGTGGCACTCGGGCGGGCACCTATCATTTCCCGCTGGTTGCTTTCTCCCATCTGCTGGCGTTCGCCCTGTTGGGCTGTTGGGCGGCACGCAGGCTGGCCAAAGGTCGATGGCTGCCCAGGACGCCTCTGGATCTGCCCCTGTTGGTGCTCTTTATGCTCAACTTGGTGTCAACCGCTCTGTCGACAGATCTTCGGGTCAGCGCGGAGAACCTGGCTCATCTCGCCATCTTCATTCTTTTCTACTACCTGGTCGTCGATGCGCTCCAGAGCGGCTGGCAGGTGTCCGATTTGGTGAAGCCGATGCTGCTCGTCGCGGGTGTCGTTGTCCTCGTAGAAATCCTCGAGTTGGCTATCTGGTTGGGCATCTGGTTCGTGGGCACCGGAGAAGTGTCGCCGTACCTCACCCTGGGGGAGTATCGAAGAAGACTGGTCATGGGGCCGGCCAATGTGTTGGCCTGGTACATTGTACTCCTGCTACCGCTGGTTCTGGCACAGTTGCTCGCATCGCACAACCTTAGAGCCAGACTGAACCTTGGCGCCCTGGCGGTGGGCTCCTTGCTGGTACTGGGCTCGACCCTCTCGCGAAGTGGACTCATCGGTATGGCCGCAGCCCTGGCTGCGTTCGCCCTGCTAGTCATCGCTCCTCGTATCAGAACCGGCCGCACGGCCTTGCGCTCCTATGTGCTCAGTCCAGTGCCCCTGGCCCTCATCCTGGTCACCGCGCTCTTCAGCATCGCTCTTATCGTCGCTGCCACTGATCTGATGTCCACGAGGCTCTACACCGTCTCCGTCAGGCTCGAGCTCTGGCAGGCTGCTGGCGAGATCATAGCCCGTCGCCCTCTGGTGGGAGGTGGGCCTGGAACGTTTGGATACCTATTCCATCAAGTTGCCGACTCCAACCCGTCTGCCCCGGACATGTATTACAACAACGCGCACAACGCCTTAATTAACGTCGCCGCTGAGAGTGGCCTACCCAGCCTCATCGTGAGTCTGTGGCTGATTGCGGCCCTGATGAGGGCGGGCTGGAGGTCTCTCACGGACGCGGCCGGAGACACGCGCCATTCGAACCTTGTCACCGCTGCCTGCTTCTCCGGAATAGCGGGCCTGATGGTCTCCATGCTGTTCGATGTCCCCTGGGTCTTTCCCTTGAC
>CAYGQI010000082.1:1440-7256 GCA_964351925.1 uncultured Anaerolineales bacterium
CTGGACCCCTTGCTGAGGATCTACCAATTCCAGCTTGGCACAGCCACCGCATACCTCGGCCTGGCGATGGCCGATGAAACTACCTTGAATAGGGCCATAGAGGCATACGAGCAGGAGATCGCCCGAGGCGGAGACACCCCCATCAATAACGCCAACCTCGCCTGGCTGGAGTGGAACGTGGGAGACACGGAAGACGCAGTGGTGCACATGGAACGCGCCTCCGCTCAGGCACCCCGCGATAGCTACTATGCCTTGGGACTGGGCTACCTGCACGAGGAAGCAGGCAACTTCCAAGCTGCGGCAGAAGCCTACTCCCGGGCAGTCGCTGGGACTCCTGCTCTCATTGATAGCGCTTTCTGGCAGACCAGCGAGCACCGCAGGGCCTTCAGGTCCCAGATCCAGACAAACGACGCGCTGCCCGCCCTCGCGCGCGCGTGGGCGGCCTACCTGGACCACAACTACCAGGAAGCAGCACGCATACTGGAGGCTCTGCCGAGATCGGGGATGTTCCTGCTTCTCCAAGGCCGGGTGGAAACAGCCCAGGGACAGTACGACTCGGCTCAGGAGGACTTTGACAGAGCCATCGCAGCCTCTCACGCCAGTCCTGACGCCTACCTGGCCCGCGGACAGTTCTACCTTGCTTCGGGAGACCAGGGGAAGGCTCTTCACGACCTTAGAATCGCTGGCTTGCTTGGCGAAAAGGAAGCCGACATGCTCTTGGGCGACATCGCCTACCGGGCTGGCGATCTGGATAAAGCCACAGCCCTGTACCGGAACAGCGCGCCAGACTGCGTCGCACTGAGCGCTTCGTATGACTACGGATCGCAGGTCTACCACAGATCCGACATCAGCGCAGATTTCTGGCCGGAGAGCATCACCTGCGCGCCCTACGACCACCTGGTACCCTACTACCTCCATCTGGCCATAGCATATCGTTCAGTCGGGAGTGTCGAGGACGCAGAAGGAGTGTGCCAGTGGCTGGGTACGTTCTACGAAGCCTCTTACCTTGATACACAGGACGTGAACAACGACCGGCAAGACGCTTGCCCGGCTGGCACAGCAGAGGTAAGGGAGTACGACCTGCCCATCCCGTGTGCGTCCACGAGTTGTTCGCAGCGAGGCGGATCCACATGAACAACCACGCGTGGCGAGACCGTCTCGAGAGCAGAGGGGCAGCGATTACACTCACAGCTGCCATCATCGTGACGTACTTGCTGCTGGTCTATGGCGCTTACCAGACGTTCACGTCTCGAGTGCCGGGTGGTAACGATTTCTACCCCCGATGGCGGGGGACCAGAGCCCTGCTGTTGGAGGGAAAAGACCCATACTCAGCAGAGGTGACTCTGCAAATCCAGAACGACATGTACGGACGCCCCGCCAGAGAGGACGAGGATCAGGTAGCCTTTGCGTATCCACTATATGTGTGCTTCATCGTCCTTCCCTTCGCCCTGCTCCCCTATCCACTTGCCCAGGCCTTCTGGTCGAGTGCTCTGATCCTCACCACGCTTGGCGCTCTGATTGTCATCCTGCGGACCTTGGACTGGCAGCCGTCCGCGTTAGAACTCATCGGATTGGCCCTATGGACTGCGCTCTTCTATCCCACTGCCCGCAGCATTATTCTCGGCCAGATTAGCATCGTCGTCCTGGCTTTCATCGCCCTGGCCCTCTGGGCACTGAAGCGGGGGCACGGCGTTCTGGCGGGGTGCCTGCTGGCTCTGTCCACCATCAAGCCCCAGTTGATCTTTCTGATCGTGCCTTTCCTGCTTCTGATGACGGTCAGATGGAGAAACTACAAGGCGGTGTCGGCCTTCCTCTCCCTCGTGGCCCTCCTCTTGGCCGTTACCTCCATGGCTCTACCTGGCTGGATTCGGTCCTTCGTCTTGGGGTTGACTTCCTATCACTCCTACACCAGTATCTACAGGGGTGGGACATCGCCCATCGGCTACCTTGTCGGCGCCCTCGTCCCCGCTTCTCTGTCTGGGGTGGTCACACTGGCTGTTTCGCTAGGGCTGGTCGCATGCGTCGCCTACGCGTGTTATGCTGCTTTCACTGATCGACTGCAGGCTTCCGCTGCCTTCTCCCTCGCCGTCGTCGCGACGCTCTTGCTTCCGGGAGAGACTGGCACCACGAACCAGGTACTGCTGCTACTGCCCCTCATGTGGTGGCTGTCCGACCCAGGAAGACGGCGATGGGTTATCCGCCTCGTCCTCGCCGTACTGCTGGCGGGTCCCTGGCTGCTGTTCCTTTGCACTATCCAGGGCGATCTGGAGCACCCGATGATGGTCATTCCCCTGCCGTTGGCCACACTCCTTCTCCTCTCCTGGCATGCGAGAAGCAAGACCGCGAGACAGTTGGTGGCGGCAACATCACAGATCGCGAACCAAACACAGAACCGATGAAGCGACAAGCACTCCCTGCCACGACACGGGGCCAATCTCCAGCAATGGAGTGCACACAGGAAGCAGCCATCCACCGGCACGCCCGGTCTGAGCCGTGGCTGCTAAGGAACTGGCATGCAAGGACAACATGACGCGAGTACAGGCAAGACGACTGGTCGACTAGTCTGGGCAGTGATAGCCTCGCTTTCGGTCGCCTGGGTCTTCGTCGTCTATCTGGCCTACTACGCTGTGCACAAGCCTCTCACGCTCACGGTAGTGGGAGCCCTAGTGGACAGGGTGACTGACCTTGTGGTGTGGATAGCGATGATAGTCGTCGCCACAGCGCTCGGACACAGGCTCATGAAGAGACTGACCTTCCATTCCCCGCTAGAGGAGTTGATCTTTGCCGCCGGGTCTGGCCTGGGCTTCGTCTCACTGCTGATCCTGGGACTGGGCATCGTTGGCGGCCTGAATCGCTGGCTGGTCTACGGGCTGGCACTGGTGGCCTGTCTGCTGCTCCTGCCGGACCTCAAAGCAGTTGTGCAGCTTGTGCGCGGTCTCGCGAGGCCAGCTTTTCGGTCACCGCTCGACAGGCTACTGGTCGGCTATTTGCTTGTGGTGCTGATTCTGTCACTGGTGGCCTGCCTCACCCCACCAGTGGCCTGGGATAGCCAGGTCTACCATCTTGCCGGACCCAAGCTTTTTATGGAGCGAGGGAGGATCACGGGAGACTTTGATATCCCATACCTTGGCTTCCCTTCGCTGTTGGAGATGCTGTTTCTGGCAGGCATGCTTCTAAAGAGCGACATGGTGGCCAAGCTGGTGCACTTCACATACGCGGTGCTCACCGTGGGTCTGCTGTACTGCTTTGCCCGCAGGCACCTTCAGGCCAGGATGCCGTGGCTGGCGCCAGCTATCTATCTCTCCGCGCCCAGTATCGTACTTATCTCCACATGGGCCTATGTGGACCTGGGTCTCGCCTTCTACACCTTTGCGGCTTTCTACGCATTCATCACCTGGACAGCGTTGAGGGACAGTCACTGGCTGGTTGTGACAGGGATTCTCTCGGGCTTCGCGCTGGGAGTGAAATACACCGCTGTGCTGACGCCTATCGTGCTTGGCTTTCTGGTGATCTGGGAGCACAGGCGCCAGGGAGCCGTCGGGTCTCTTCGCAACCTGCTATTCTTGTGGCTGTCAACAGCGGCGGTTGCCTGCCCATGGTATCTCAAGAACTGGGTTCTGACAGGCAACCCTTTCTACCCCTTCTTCTTCGGCGGCCGCTTCTGGGACGAATACCGCGCCTGGTGGTACAGTCGCTGGGGCACTGGACTGTTGCATGAGCCACTGCGTCTCTTGCTGGCACCCTGGGAGATGAGCATCATGGGCGTCGAAGGGAAGGCAGGGTACGAGGCCACCATAGGGCCTATCCTGCTGGCCTGCCTGCCTCTTCTCTTGGTCGGCCTGCTGTGGAGGAACGGCAGACAAAGAGGCTCCAGTATCCTGACATGCGCTTTAGTGCTTTGCGGTGCCCACTACCTGCTGTGGCTCTACGGCGTGGCTCAATCAGGGTTGTTGCAGCAGACGCGCCTACTATTCCCCATCTTCCCGCTTCTCGCGGTACTGGCCAGCATCGCTGTGGAGAGGCTGACCGGCCTCGACGTGAAGGGCTTCTCACTCCAGAGATTTGTGCTCATGGCGCTGGCCATCACCCTTTGTCTCAACACGCTCTCGTTCCTGGTATCCTTCGGCGCCGATACTCCACTTCCGTTCTTCCTGGGGCTGGAAACGCGCGACCAGTACCTGGAGAAGCATCTTGGTGACTACTACCGGGTGATCTCCTATCTCAACGAGAAGCTGCCTTCATCTGCCAGGGTGCTCTTCCTGTGGGAACCTCGCAGCTACTACTGCCGAGGAGAGTGCCTGCCTGACACCATACTTGACAGGTTCATGCACCTTGGCTACAGATACGGTGATGCAGAGGGGATTGCCGAGCACCTCCGCGCAGAGGGCATCAGCCATGTGCTGTTCTACAAAGCCGGCTTCGAGCAGATACTGGCCGCTCAGTTCGACCCCATAGCATCTGCAGACGTGGAAACACTCAGGACACTGCAAGAGGAATACTGGGAACCACTAGAGCATGTCTCACAGTCCTATGTAGTGTATCGAGTGAGGTGAATCATCGATAGGAGCAGACTCAGCCTTGGTACCTAGAGCAGAGATTGGGAGGCACGGTATGTCTTCTGTAAGCATCATCGTCCCCGCCTACAACGAAGAAGAGGGGGTATCCACGACCCTGGCCGGCATCAAGGCTGCTTTGAGTGACCAACCGATTGAATACGAGATCATCGTGGTGGATGACGGTTCGGCCGATGGGACCGCCGATGCTGCTCAGCGACAAGCAGGAGTCCGCCTCATTCAGCATCACACCAACAGAGGCTACGGAGCTGCCCTCAAGAGTGGCATCCGGCAGGCACGCCATGACTGGATCGCCATCATCGATGCCGACGGCACCTATCCGCCCTCGGCCATGCCCACTCTGCTTCAGGAGATGGAGCACTGCGACATGGTGGTGGGAGCACGGCCGCCCGCGGAAATCGCTGCTATCAGAAGACCAGCCAAGTGGCTGCTGGCCAGGTTGGCGGAGTACATGGCCGAGACACGCATACCAGACCTGAACTCGGGCATGCGCGTCTTTCGCAAGGACATAGCACTGAGCTACTTCAACATCCTACCGTCGACATTCTCCTTTACCATCACCATCACCATCGCCTTTCTCAGCGACCACTACCTCGTCAAGTTCGTGCCCATCCCGTACGAGAGTAGAGAAGGGAGGTCGAAGATCAGACCTGTGCAGGACACCCTGACCTTCATGCAGCTCATACTGCGCACAGTAATGTACTTCAACCCCCTGAAGATCCTGTTGCCCCTCAGTTTCCTGTTGCTCCTACTCGCAGTGCTCGTAGGGACGTACAGTCTGGTCGTTTACGGCCGGGTCATGGACATCACAGTGATCACCCTGACCATGGCCGCACTGCAGATTGCCGTCGTAGCCATGATCGCGGACATGGTCCAGAAAAAGAACAAGGTATAGCAGTGTCTCCCTCGCCCGAGGAGAGCCCACGCGGCTTCGGCGACATCGACCCGCGCACCTGCACCCAATGTGGTGCTTGTGTCAGCATCTGTCCCATCGGCGTGATTACCACCTGTGGCCAAGAAGTGCAACTACAGGACGGATGCATAGAGTGCGGCCTCTGCTACCGGTTCTGTCCCGGCAGGGAAATGGACTTCCACGCACTGAGCAAAGCCCATCTTGGCTCCCCGCCGCAGGACCCTCTGCTTGGCCACTACCGGCGGCTACTGGTGGGTCAGGCCACCTCCAAGGAGACGCGAGAGAACGCAGCCTCGGGCGGCGTGGTCACCGCGCTTCTAGTGCACCTG
>CAYGQI010000083.1:0-7180 GCA_964351925.1 uncultured Anaerolineales bacterium
CTCGCTCGTCTCCGGATGGCAGCTCTTCACCGGCCCGCATCCGACAGCCCGTTTCTTGCAATTCTGGCCTGGTGATGATAGACTAGACGCTGGTCCCTGTTGAGGTCTCTCACCACCAATGTCAGACCCCGGACCCATCACTCGCCCGAGGAGACTCAGCGTGTCGCAGGCATTCTACCGCAAGTGGCGGCCCCGAACCTTTCACGAAATTGTTGACCAGGAGCATGTCACACGGACTCTCAGCAATGCCGTGAGCACCTCCAGGATCGTCCACGCCTACCTGTTCAGCGGACCGCGAGGAACTGGAAAGACCTCCACGGCGCGGATCCTGGCGAAGGCCGTGAACTGTCTGTCCGAGAGTGACGACAAACCATGCAACGATTGCGAACGGTGCAAGGCCATTGACGACGGTAGGGCTATCGATCTCATTGAAGTAGATGCTGCTTCACACACAGGTGTTGATGACATCCGAGAACTGCGAGACAAGATCAGCTTCTCTCCCTCTGAATCAAGATACAAGTTCTACATCATCGACGAAGTGCATATGCTTTCGACCTCGGCCTTCAATGCCTTGCTGAAGACCCTCGAGGAACCCCCCGAGCATGCCATCCTGGTCCTGGCCACCACCGAGCCGCACAAGATACCAAGCACGGTGCTTTCACGGTGCCAGCGGTTCGACTTCCGCCCAATCCCGCTCAAGGCAATGACCAGCAAACTGCGAGAGATTGCCGATCAAGAGGGACTGGAAGTACACGAGGACGCCCTAGATCTCATCGCTCGTCAGTCCACGGGCAGCATGCGCGACGCCGAGAGCTTTCTGGACCAACTGGCCTCGTATGGAGGGGTTGAGATAACGCTGGATCACGTGCGCACCATGCTGGGTACCGTCTCATCTCAAGCGGTCAAGGATCTCGTGGATCACCTGGCGACCGGAGACGTGGCTGCGGGCCTGAATCAGATTGGCGATGCCATCGCAGATGGCGCAGACCCACGTCAGCTGAACAAGGAGTTGCTGGGCTACCTCCGCGGGCTCCTGCTGATGAAAACGACGGGGCTTGCTCCTTCGGACATGACCGACGAACAGCAGGACGAAATGGAGCGCCAGGCGAAGTACTTCTCCCTCAACAGCCTGGTACGCACCATCAAAGCCTTCAATGAGGCAGCGCTAGATGTGAAGGGCTCAACCCAACCCCAGCTGCCGCTGGAATTGGCTTTTGTGGAGGCCTTACTTGGTGAGGAACTGGATGCCGGGAGCAACCCCACGGAATTGGTCACCGAGACTAGCAAACCGTCGGCGATCGCCAAGCAGCAGCGCACGGTGGCGCCCAGTGACCCTCCACCCCACACTCCGATGAAAACGCCATCGCCGGTGAGTGCGCCCCGTCCCAACAGGGAGGGCTCTCCACAGGGCCTGGAGGGCCTGCAGGGCGCATGGGGCGAGGTTGTGACCGGCATCAAGCGCAGTAGCAGGAACGTCGCGGCGATTGCCATATCTTGTCCACCCGTCGCCCTCGACGGCGACCTGGTCACCCTCCGCGCTCAGTCGAGATTTCACAGGGAGCAGCTGGAGTCCGATCAGGCCAAGAGGTTGGTGGAGCAGGTGGTCAGCGAAGTGCTCGGAGAGCAGTATCGCATCAAATGCGTCACGACACCCGAGACGCCAGCAGCCGGCACCGCGGAGACCGATCTTGACAGTCTCACCGAGGATCCGGTTATCAAGAAGGCCGTTGCCGACCTGGGAGCCAGAATCGGCACCGTCCAGTGAGCGGGGCGCGCTCACGACAGCGGGGCCACCCTCAGTGAAGGAAGCGCGCTCTGGCTGATAGACCACGCGGTGTTTCCTCAGAGAGAGACGTAATGAGGAAGGAGTGAATAGAGTGGCGAGAGGAAGAAAGCCTCAGTTCAAAGGCCAGGGAGGAGGCCCCCTCAAGCAGATCCAGGAACTTCAGACCAGGGTACTGGAGGCACAAGAAGCCCTGACCGAGCAAACCGTGAGCGTGTCCGTGGGCGGTGGCGCGGTGACGGTCGTCATGACAGGACACCACAAACTCCAGTCCATCGGCATCTCGCCCGACGTGATTGACCCTGAGGACCCCGAGATGCTTCAGGATCTGGTCATAGCCGCCGTCAACGAGGCCTCCGACAAGGCCAGTGAGCTTGCCACGCGGAGCCTGGCCAGCCTGACAGGTGGATTGGGCATCCCGGGCTTGATGTAGGATGCGATCTGTCCCGCGATCCGTAGAGCGCCTCATCGAGGAGTTGAATCGTTTGCCCGGCATCGGGCCAAAAACAGCCTCGCGCTTGACCTTCTATCTGCTTCGCTCCCCGCAGGCGCAAGTCCAGGCCCTGGCCAAGGCGATAGGCGAGCTACAGCAGATGGTCGTTACCTGTTCGGTATGCTTCAACATCGCTGAGGCAAGTCCGTGCCCCATTTGCGGCGATAGCCAGCGGAATCGTGCCGTTCTCTGTGTGGTGGAGGAACCACTGGATGTTCTGGCGGTGGAACGCACAGGGCAGTACGATGGCCTGTACCATGTCCTGCATGGTGCGATCTCGCCCGTGGATGGAGTGGGACCAGAGGATCTCAGAATTGCGGAACTCGTGGAACGTCTTCGCAGAAAACCTGTTGAGGAAGTCATCCTGGCCACGAATCCGAATCTTGAGGGCGAGTCCACAGCCATGTACATTTCCCGGCAGTTGGCGCCGCTGGGAGTTCGAGTAACCCGCCTGGCCCACGGCTTGCCTATGGGCGGCGATCTTGAATACGCAGACGAGGTGACCCTGACCCACGCCCTGGAGGGCAGAAGAGAGATCTAGCGGCTGCCGCGAGAAAAGAACACGTCCGGAAGCCAAGACTTGACAATCCCGGGCTCGCGAGCACCAGCGGAGGACACATTGGGAGAACTTGGCCAACTACTACGGGACGCCCGCGAGAAGAAAGGCCTGTCCATCGCAGAGGTGGAAGAGGACACCAGGATAAGGCAGGCGCAGATAGAAGCCCTGGAACAGGATGATCACAGCAGATTCGCGTCCGGCATCCAGCGCAAGGGCCTCCTGCGCAACTACGCCCAGTTCCTTGGGTTGGACCTGAACCAGATCGCCGCCCTGCAAAACACCGGAGAAGCACGTACCGATCCCATGCCGGTAGTGGCCGCAGGCTTCGAGCCGCCCAAAGGCATGGCCATCACATCATGGCTTTTCATAGATATCTTCCTGGGCATACTCATCGTCGCCTCTGCCGTCCTTGTGGGATCGGCGATCTACAATCGCTGGCAGCCTACCTTGGCAGAATCCTCGTCTACGCCGACGCACCGGGCCAGCCTGGCCTCACCCGTGCTACGGTTCACACCCACCAACACCCCCTCGCCCACGGGCACGCCTACACAGATACCCTCGGGTCGGCTTCAGGTGGACGTGCAGATCATCGCCCGCACGTGGTTGGAAGTTTCTGTCGATGGTGAGCCCGCCTTTCGCGGACTGATCGAGGCCGGCACCAACTGGTCGTGGTTTGCCGAGAACAGTATCGCCATGCACGTGGGCAACGCAGGGGGGGTTCTCGTGACGCTCAACGGACAGGATCTGGGTCCCCTCGGGGAAGCAGACCAGGTGGTGGACATCGAATGGACCTGGGAGAACCTGCACGCCACGCCTGAGCCCGTCCCTGTCTCTGGCACGCCCGTCATCACCAGTACCGCGGTGCTGACTCCGAGCCCAGGCCCTTAGCACGCCGCCGATGCGTTTCTATCTCCTCTCCCTTGGCTGTCCCAAGAACACCGTGGAATCCGAGGGAATGCGGGAGTTGCTCCTCGCCGCTGGGCATGAGCAGGCGCAAGAACCGCAAGAGGCTGACATCCTCGTTGTCAACACTTGTGGCTTCATCGACATCGCCAGGGAGGAATCCCTGGAGGCTCTCCAGGAACTGGCTGACAGCAAGCGTTGTGACCAATACCTCATAGCCGCTGGTTGTTTGGCCGAGCGATACGGGCCGGAGATGTCGGACATGGCCCCTTCGCTCGACGCCATCATCGGCACGACACGATGGAGGGAGATAGCCACTCTCCTGGACGCACTCGCGGGCGACCCCGATAGAGGCGTGCCCTGCCAGCTACCACAGACGCCTCCTGAGCGCTCTCTGATTCATCCCCTGCCTCGCCGTTGCCCAGACCTGGGCACCGCCTACGTGCAGATCTCCGAGGGCTGCGATGCTCCGTGCGCATTCTGCGCTATCCCCCAGATCAAGGGGCCCCTTTGCAGCAAGCCGAGGGAATCGATACTCACAGAGGTCCACGAACTGGCAGAGCAAGGCGTTAAGGAAATCATCTTCATCGCCCAGGATACCACTTCTTATGGAATCGATTGGGGAGAGGCCGACGCACTGCCATCGCTCATTGACTACGTCCTCGCCGCTGTCCCCGACCTGCCGTGGCTGCGCTTGATGTACGCCTACCCTCAACATGTCAGCCCACGCCTCATTGAGGTCATAACCTCGCACACCCAGGTCGTCCACTATCTGGACCTGCCCCTGCAACACGCCCATCCTCAGGTCCTGCGTCTTATGAATCGTCCTCACGACGTCGACCGCGTCAGCTCCATCATAGCAGACTTGCGTCGGGCCATGCCGGACATCGCTCTGCGCACCTCCTTCATTGTCGGCTATCCCGGCGAGACCGAGCGGGAGTTTCAGACACTGCTGGATTTCATGGGGGCAATGTCTTTCGACAGAGTGGGCATCTTCACCTACTCCCGAGAAAAGGGGACGCAGGCTGCGCGGCTACCGAGGCAGGTCCCAGATGAAGTCAAGCAAGAGCGGTATGAGCGCACCATGGCCCTGCAACAGGGGATCTCGCTGGAGAAAAACAAGCAGTTCATCGGTCAGCGGCTGGAGGTCCTCGTAGAGGGTACAGGTGATGGCGTCAGCGTGGGCAGGTCCTACAGAGACGCTCCAGAAGTGGACGGGATGGTGATCATCTATGAAGAACTGCCGGTCAACGAATTCGCCTCCGTGCGCATCACGGAGGCGTTGGAGTACGACCTGGTCGGCCACCGGGAATGATGGAGTCGCGCGGATGCTCGTTCTCTCAGTCGAAGAGAGCTGTACTGAGATACCTCTCCCCGCCGTCCGCCAGGATGGCCACGAAGAGCCGACCCCGGCTTTCCGGCCTCGCCGCCACCTCCAGGGCAGCATAGGTCGCTGCGCCGGCGGTGATGCCCGCCAGGATGCCTTCCTCTTTCGCCAGACGGCGCGCCATGCCCAGGGCACGGTCATCTTCCACGGTGATGACTTCGTCGATGATGTCCAGATTGAGGACTTGGGGGACAAAACCCGCGCCTATCCCTTGAATGCCGTGTGGTCCGGGGCTCCCGCCTGACAGGACCGCGGACCTGGCCGGCTCCACGGCCACCACCCTCAGCTCCAGCTTACGCTCTTTCAGCATCTCTCCCACGCCGGTGAGCGTGCCCCCTGTGCCTACTCCTGCGACCAGCACATCGACGCGGCCGTCGGTATCACGCCAGATTTCCTCGGCGGTGGTTCGACGGTGAACCTCGGGGTTGGCCGGATTCTTGAACTGCTGGGGCATGAAGTAGCGGGGATCCTGTTGCGCCAGCTCCTCAGCGCGCCTCACTGTACCGGCCATGCCCTCCGTGCCAGGCGTCAAGACTACCTCGGCCCCCAGGGCGATGAGCAGCTTCCTCCGCTCCATGCTCATGGCCTCTGACATGACCAACATCAGTCTGTACCCCCTGGCGGCGCAGACGAAGGCGAGGCCGATCCCCGTGTTGCCGCTGGTCGGCTCCACGATGATCGTATCCTGGCGAATCAAGCCCTCCTTCTCGGCAGCCTCGATCATGCTGAGGCCTATTCTGTCCTTCACGCTGGACAGGGGATTGAAGAACTCCAGCTTGGCCACCACCGTGGCGTCGAGCCCGGCAGTCACTCTGTTTAGCCTGACCAGCGGCGTGTTGCCCACGGTCTGGGTGATGTCGTCGTATACCCTTCCCATGTCTTCGCCCTTCAGTAGCCCACCTTGTACTTGAGATCCGGCTCCTCGATCGTGACCACAGCGTCGGCCGGTACAGAGTGGGTCAACCACACGGAACCCCCGATGACAGATCTGGCCCCTATCACTGTGTCGCCTCCCAGAATCGTCGCCCCCGCGTAGATAACCACGTTGTCGCCCACCGTCGGGTGACGCTTGTATCCGCGTTCGAGGGAGCCATCCTCCAACCTCCTGAACCTGTACCCGCCGAGCGTGACCCCCTGGTAGATCGTCACGTTGTCGCCAATCTCCGTGGTCTCGCCAATAACCACACCGGTTCCGTGGTCGATGAAGAAGTTGGAGCCTATCAGAGCCCCCGGATGTATGTCAATGCCGGTGGTCCCATGCGCGTGCTCGGTCATCATCCGCGGGACGAACGGTACGTCGAGTAGCCACAATTCGTGAGCCATTCGGTAGACAGCGATAGCCACCAGGCCAGGATAGCTGAGCACAACCTCCTCCAGGCTTCTGGCGGCAGGATCTGTGTCAAACGCTGCTCTCACGTCTCCCAGCAGGACTGTCCTCAGCCGAGGAATGCGCCCCAGGAGGGCCAGCGCCTTCTCCTGTCCCAGTTTGTCGCACTCCACGCAAGGTTGGCCGGCCTTCATGCACCCGTGACGGAAACTGAGGGCAATCTGCCGGGAGAGCGACTCGAAGAGCCTTGAGACTCTGCGGTGAACCTCCTGCTCTAGCAAGTCGCCACCAACAACCTCATGGTCACCAGGGCGCCCCGGAAGCAGCAACTCCAGCACCTCAGCCAGTATCTGGGTCACTTCCCGGCGCGATGGGAATGGTGCTGCGTCTTCCCCATCAATCTCCGCCCCACGATAACTGGCGACAACGGCATCAACTATCGATCCCAGATACTTCCGGGGAACTGGTCCAAGACGCAGCTCGACGTTCCTCATCTCGCTGTGTAGGTTCTCATCCCCCACTTTGCCTCCTCGCTCACCTGTGATGGATCCTCCGACGGTGGTGTCTTGCCGCAGTCTTGTAGGCAATCGTCGATCTACCCTTGGAGCTTGGCGTCAGCTCTGCATCGTGCCCACCAAGTTCCGTCATCCGTCCTCTTTCTCGCTGCTCCTCTTGCATCATGCCCGCTGGTGAGATGCTACACACTGTGCATATGCGATCTGCGCACC
>CAYGQI010000084.1:0-7155 GCA_964351925.1 uncultured Anaerolineales bacterium
TCACTGTCGCCGAACTGGCACCGCTAACCCCTCTTCGGCTCCCGCTCCCTGGCTTCGACAACCACGCCACGCGTGGTCATCATGTCGAGGAAAAAACACGATCGTAGATCCACTATAGTCCAGTCAGCCTGTCAGTCCCCGCTCAAGGCAAGCAACGCGTCCCTCATCCTATCGAGCGCCTCTATCAACCTCCAGCGAGGACAGCCAAAGTTCAGCCGCACAAACCCCTCGCCACCCTGGCCGTACGTGGTACCGTCGTTCATGGCCACCCTGGCCTCTTTGAGAAAGAACTCGTGCGGGTTGCCAGGGATCCCAGCCTCGTGGCAACTCAGCCAGGCCAGATACGTCGCCTCCGGTCTGCTCATCCGGATGCCGGGCAGATGCTCTTCTACGTACTGCAGAAGAAGATCGAGGTTAGCCTCCAGATACTCCAGTACCTCGTCCAGCCACGGTTGGCCATCGCGGTAGGCTGCCAGGGCTGCCGCGTACCCCATGACGTTTATCCCGTGGACCAGACCGGTATGGGTTTCTTTCAGCGTCTTCCGCAGCTCCGGGTTCTGGACAATGGCCAGCGAACACTTGAGGCCTGGAACGTTGAAGGTCTTGCTGGGCGCCATCAGGGTGATGGTCTGGTCGGCAACCTCGGGCGCCAGAGTCGCGATCGGCAGATGGCGACTTCCCTGGAACAGGAGATCGCAGTGAATCTCATCAGAGCAGATCACAATGTCATGGCGGAGGCAGATCTCGGCCATCTGTGCCAACTCTTCGCGCTGAAACACGCGTCCTGTGGGATTGTGCGGATTGCACAGCATGAATATGCGGGTCCGGTCGCTGATAGCCTCTTCAAGCAGATCAAAGTCAATCTCGTAACGCCCGTCTGGACAGCGCGTCAGCTCCATCTCGTCATTAGTTAGCCCCGCGCCGGCGGGGGCGTACAGCATCGGATAGTAGACCGGAGTTTGTAGCAGCACACCGTCGCCCGGTGAACCGAAGGCATGGCAAACCAGGTTGAAGGCGGTCACCACTCCCGGAAAGAAGACCAGCTCCTCGGGCGACACTTGCCAATCGTACAGGCGGCGGAGGCGGTCCGCGATGACCTCCCGCAGTTCTGGCGGATCCGAACCGTAACCGAACACTCCGTGGTCGACTCGTTCATGCAGTGCCCGGATAACCGGATCAGGCGACCTGAAATCCATGTCTGCCACCCACATCGGTAGCACGTCTTCGTCGTAGTAGGTCCATTTCACGCTCTCGGAGTGACGCCTGTCAATATACTCGTTGAAATCGTAGGTCATGCCACAGCCTCCCACTCCCTAGTCGGCCGCGGGCGATGGCCGGAGCGTGATGACCCGGTAGCTCTCGGCATGCGCTAACCCCTTCTCCTTGCCCACTTCTGCGCTCCATTCCTCAACCATCTCGGTTGGGTCCCAGTCTCCGATCTGGCTGCCGTGCTGCTTGAGCGCCGCGATCTTCTCGTCAATAGTTCCCGTCACGTCCACCCACACGTTTGCCTGGTCATTGCCGTAAACGTACAGCTGGCGCACGCGATGCGGGGCCCCGACTTCGGGCCATAACAAGGGCATTTCACTCGCCGGCGCCGCTGCATCGAGCGCCGCTTGGGCTGCCGCGCGATGGTCGGGATGGTTGATGTAGTCACCATTCACAAACAGCCGTGTCGGATCCCAGGTAATGACGACCTCCGGCTTGTATTGACGTATCGCGCGCACCAACTCACGACGCAGCTCAAGCGTGGGCTCTAGCTGTCCGTCGTCGTGACCCAGGAAGACCACTTCGCTCACGCCCAACGTGGCGCACGCAGCACGTTGTTCGGCCCGGCGGATGCCCGCCAGCTCTTCTCTAGTAATGCCTGGCTCGTGTGAACCGGCATTGCCGTCGGTGCAAATCACGTAGGTCACACGGCAGCCCGTCTTCGTCCATGCCGCCACCGTGCCGCCCACCGTGAACTCCGCATCGTCAGGGTGGGCTACGATCACCATGGCAGATTCAGGCACGCCATCTTGTTGCACGCTTTGTAGTCTCCTTCCTTCGTCTTCACACTATTCGTCTCGCTTTCCTGGTGGCCTCACGCGCCGCCAGTTCATGCCCTATGGGCGTCCTCCTGTTGGACTCTCGCTGCACTCCGGCAGCATGGTCGTCGAAGTTGGCAGGTGAGGGATTTCTAGTCTCGTGGCTCTGTCCTCGCTTCTGTGCAAGATCCTCAGCCTTGAGCCCCTCTTCCTTGAGTAGGGCACAGAACACCACGCTCTGGAGGCGCTATCTGTCACCCGTAAGAGAGGTATTCACAGCAGGCTTACCGGGTCCACATCTACCCGCCAACCGGGGCCGAAGTCCACCCCTTCCAGCAGCGAATGGGGGTCTTTGCCCCGGACAATAACATGCCAGCGATACTGGCCCCGAATGCGGCTCAGGAAGGCGGGCGCCGGCCCTATCACATCGATCTCCGGCAGGCCCAGACGCGCTATCTTGTTCTCCAACACCCGGCTCATCTTGGTGGCCTCCGCCTCGCACCTCTCTTCATCCCGATGCACGTACACCAGTCTCACCAGACGGCCGAAGGGAGGGTACCGCTGCTGCCGCCGGAACTCGATCTCCTGCCCGTAGAAACCCTCATAGTCGTGGTGGCTGGCAGCCTCAATGCAGTAATGGTCTGGGGCATACGTCTGCACGATCACCCTGCCGCCAAGGATGCTGCGACCTGCCCGGCCCGCGACCTGCGTCAGCAACTGGAAGGTCCGTTCTCCCGCTCGGAAGTCCGGCAGGCGCAGCGCCGTGTCCGCCGACATCACCCCTACCAGAGTCACCAGGGGCAGGTCCAGCCCCTTGGCGATCATTTGGGTGCCGATCATTACGTCGGCCTCGTGTTTGATGAACCTCTCCAGTATCCGCTCGTGGGACATCTTGCCGCCCGTGGTGTCCCGATCCCAGCGTACGATCCTGGCCTCAGGGAAGAGTTGGTGGGCTATGGCCTCTACCCTCTGCGTACCGACTCCGAAATGCTTGATGCGCTCACTCCGGCAATTGGGGCAGATGTCGGGGAGGGAGGTGCGCCAATTGCAGTGATGGCAGATGAGATCGTCCTCGGCGGAGTGGTAGGTCAAGGGTAGGTCGCAGCGCCTGCACTTCATGACGTGCCCGCAGTCTCGGCACAAAACGAAGGTGGTCGCTCCCCGCCGGTTGAGGAAGAGTATCACCTGCTCTTGAGCGCTGAGGGCCTCGGCCATGGCCTGGTGCAGTGCCCGGCTGAAGATGCTCCGGTTGCCTGCCCTCAACTCCTGTCGCAAGTCCACCACCTGCACCATCGGGAGGTCCATGTACACGGCCTCGTCGTACCCCTCGCCCACCTCCTTGACCACGCCCACACGCGCCTCGTCTATTCCATGCTGCGCTCGCTGCTCCTCCACGCGCCGCCGGTGGCCCATGATCCGCCTGGGCAGGTGCAGCAGCGTGTACCTGCCTTGCTGGGCACGATAGTAGGACACCACATCGGGGGTTGCCGAACCGAGGATTGCCTTACAGCCCGTGATCTCCGCCAGCTTGACCGCCACGTCTCTCGCATGATAGCGCGGCGTCCTATCCTGCTTGTAGCTCCACTCGTGCTCCTCGTCGATGACGATCAGCCCCAACCTGGGCAACGGGGCGAAGATGGCGGACCGGGAACCGATGACGATGTCCACCAGCCCATCGCGCACGCGACGCCAGCCATCATACCGCTCGCCCACGGAAAGCTTGCTGTGCAGGACGGCTATGCGGCCAGGAAAGCGAGCGGCGAACCGGCGGATGGTCTGCGGAGTGAGGGCAATCTCCGGCACCAGCACGATGGCCTGCTGCCCCATAGCCAGCGCCTCGTCCAGGGCACGCAGGTAGATCTCGGTCTTTCCGCTTCCGGTCACGCCGTGTAGTAGAAAGACCGCGGAACCACCTCCAAACAAGCTGGTCCTGATCTCTCGCCAGGCAGCATCCTGAGCCTCGGTCAGCCTGGGAGGAGTGCTGGGCAAGAAGGTGCGCCCCTGCAAGGGGTCCCGCCACACCTCCTGCTCTTCCAGCTCTACGAGACCCTTGTCCACCAGCGCGCTCAGGGTGGAGCTGCTCCCTCCCACGTCGGCATAGATATCCGACACGGCGGTGGCGCCTCCCTGGTCCAGATACTGGACGATTGCTCTCTGCACCGGAGCTCTGCCCAGTTCGGCCAGCAAATCTGGTGTCGGCTCTACCCTCAGGCGGGCGATCCGCTCCATCTTGGGCTTCACGCTGGCCTCGGCCAGGCGTGATCGCTTCACGACCAGGCCCTCGCCAGCGAGACTGTCGACGAGGCGTTGGTAGTTCTTCAACCCCAGTTTCCTGCCCAGCCCACTGAGGGGAACCTCGCCCTCCCGGCGCAGTAGATCGATCAGCGCTTGCTGTTCGCTATCTAGATCGTTAGTGAGGGTCGCCTCCGCATTCAAGCCAATCACGATACGCGACTGGCGAGCCACTCCCGGTGGGAGCAAGAGGAGCACCGCGTCTATCAAAGGGGCCAGGTAGTAGTCGCTGATCCACGATGCCAGCTCGATGTGGGCAGGGGAGAGGACCGGTGCGGGATCGGCGATTTCGTAGAGATCCTTCGTCTCAGGCACCGGCGAGCTGTCGGCAAAGCCGAAGATCACGCCCTGTAGAAGTCGCGCTCCGAAGGGCACCAGCACCAGCTGTCCCAGTTGTACGAGGTCAGCTAGCTCAGGGGGAATCGAATAGTGGAAGGTCGCGCCCAGGCGTGCGCCTTCCTGCCCCTCATCTTGGGGCTCGCCAGCCGTTAGCCTCCCTGGCTGTACCCTGGTGTTGACTACCACCCTGGCGTACTTCACCAGCGTCTCCCTCTGACTTGACTGCTGCAACTCACGCCGACGATCTACTAGAGCCCCTTCACTATACCATTGCCGCCGTCAAGTGTCAAGACATGCTGGCGAACCCCCCGGAAGGTGATATAATGCCTGCCAGACCAGGTACGCCAATCGGGAGGTTGTGTTGCGCTTCTTCGTTGCCGGCATCATGCAGGGGTCTCGTCAGGACGACGACATCTGCGACCAGGACTACCGTACCACCATCAGGGAGATCATCGCGCGCCAGTACCCCGACGCCGAGGTCATCTGTCCCCTGGAGCTATATCCGGACAGCGTCGCATACGGTTACGAGGAAGGGAAGCGCACGTTCCTCGAACTGGCCGACATGGCGGCTCAGACAGATGTCGTGGTGGCCTATCTGCCCGAGGCCAGTATGGGAACTGCCATCGAGATGTGGCACGGCTACGCTGCCGGGGCCCGCATCCTGACCATCTCGCCCATGGCCGAGAACTGGGTCATCAAGTTCCTCTCCGATCGCGTCTTCTCCACTACTGAGGAGTTCGCCGAGTTCTTGGCCGGCGATGGACTGGCCGAGCTGAGGGGCAGGGCTGAGCCGTCAAGGAGCGGGACCAGGGGCCGCTCGAAGCGTCTGCTGGAGGAGGAGGTCGGGGACTTGCTGTCGCAGCGCGGCTGGACCCTGGCTGTCGCCGAATCCTGCACAGGCGGCCTGCTGGGCCACCGCATCACCAATGTCTCGGGCAGTTCTGCCTACTTCGAGGGCGGAGTGCTCAGCTACTCCAACGAGGCGAAGGAGCGTCTACTGGCCGTGCCTCATGAGACCCTGGTTCAGCACGGGGCGGTGAGCGGCGAGACCGCTCTGGCCATGGCCAGGGGAGCCCGCCGTCTGCTGGGGACAGACATAGCCGTGTCCATCACGGGCATCGCTGGCCCGACCGGTGGCACGCCCGACAAGCCGGTGGGGCTAGTATACATAGCTCTGGCCGCGGAAGACGCCGAACTGCTGGAGGAGCACGTTTGGTCAGGAGATCGAACGGCGAACAAGGAGCAGTCCGCCGAAGCGGCCCTGGAGTTGATACTCAAGTACCTCGCCGGCTGACGCCCGGCTGACCTCCAGTCAGCCCGTTGCGGATTCCCCTGCCAGCCTGGGCAACCACCCAGCCATGAGTGCCGCCGCCAGCAGCGCCAGCATCGCCCCGAAAAGGAAGGGGGCCGACGCACCGAATCCCCGCCAGGTGCCCAGCCCGCGCCACAGCAGACCCGCAAGTACACTAGCCGGCAAGGCGGTCACCCCTACCACCGCGTTGAATAGCCCGTACGCTGTACCTCGCTGGTCGGGCCTGACGATGTCGGCCACCAAAGCCCTCGCAGCTCCCTCCGTGACACCGTAGTAGACCCCGTACAGGGCGTACAGCATCCACACCTGCCATCCCGAGCCAGCAAGGGCGAAGCCCAGGTACACCAGCCCATACAGCAGCCAGCCACTGACGATCACCCGTCCGCGGCCGATGCGGTCCGACAGCATCCCGGCCGGACCAGAAACCAGCGTGTACACGAGATTGAGAGTCAGCAGTGCACCCATCACCGCCAGCACCGAAAGGCCACGCTCCTGGGCCCTGAGGATGAGGAAGGCGTCCGAGGAGTTGCCCAAAGTGAAGAGACCCAGAATCAGCAGGAAGCCTCGAAAACGGGGGTCGAAACCCTTGAGAGTCAGTGACGGTGCCTGGGCCCCTTCGCTCCGCCTGGGGACCTCGCGGGCGCCGAAGGCCAGGATGAGCACCGCCAGCATGGCCGGGACGATGCTGAACAACACCACCGTCTGAAACGTGGACCGCTCCAGAACACCACCGCCAGCCTGCATCGCCCATACCACCCCCGTGGCGATAAGCAGGCCGCAGAAGGCACCGGCGCTATCCATGGCGCGATGCAATCCGAAACTCAGACCCCGCTGACCTTGGTCGATGGAGTCCGCGATGAGGGCATCCCGAGGCGCAGTGCGAATACCCTTACCCACCCTGTCGGCAACCCGCACGCCCAGCACCGACGACCACGAGGCGGAGAGGTAGAGGATAGGCTTGACCACAGTGGATAGGCCATAGCCGGCCACGGTAAGCCACTTGCGCCGCCCCAGCCTGTCGGACAGCCAGCCTGAGACCACCTTCAGCAGGCTGGCCGTGCTCTCGGCCAGGCCCTCGATTAGACCGATGACTGCAGTGCCCGCCCCCAGCACGTTGGCCAGGAAGAGAGGCAGGAGGTTGATGAGCATCTCGCTGGAGATGTCGGTGAAGAAGCTGGTGATGCC
>CAYGQI010000085.1:0-7134 GCA_964351925.1 uncultured Anaerolineales bacterium
TAGATAGGACAGAACATTTGGCCGCTTTACTATGTTCTCTTATAAATCAAACTCATCAGGAGTGGGATCTGACTATAATTGCAGATTCTTTAGTGCGTAAAGATTTAAGAGAAAATGCTTGCTTTAATGGCCTGTTTAAGTTGATGGAAGAGAAGGGACATAGGTGGAGAGTACTTTATGGATCTCATAAAGGGTGGCACCATGCTCAGCAAATGGTGCTAAACTCATCAGAGCACCCTCTAACTTTTATAGTTGATGATGACCAACTTTTGGACATTGAGTGTATAAAATATTTACATGACACTTTTATGGATCCTATGGTTGGGGCAGCAGGTAGTTTATTTCTATTACCAGGTGATAGATATAGAGCAATGCTAGTTTCAGATTGGGAGACGGACGAGAGATATAATGGAAAAATATACGTTAAAAAAGAGAAGGGAGTGGGATTTGGTAGTTCACTGCAATATGTAACTCATCAGATTGAGGGTACTGAGATTTTTTTACTTGAGCCAAAAGAAGTGGAACATTTAATTGGTGGATGTTTGCTATATAGGACAGAAGTTGGAAGAAAGTGGGGGTTTAATTTGGGGTTTAACTATACGGCAAGATGTAGTGATGAGTTGTTTACTTATATGTTTTTTAAGAACGGTTATAAATGTTTGGTAGTTCCAAAAGCAATAGTTTGGCATTTTCCAACATCTCAGTATGGTAAATTAGATAAAGAAAGTTCAGAGTATATAGAATTATGCAAGAAAAATAGGACTCTATTTGAGAAAGAGGTTATAAGGTTGAATCAATGAGCAGTAAGGGAATAAAGGGTATTCAGGGCCCAGCATCGAATTGGGGTTACTCTTTTAATGGCAATGGGTTAAATATGACCAAGTGGATATTTTGCAAAATTTATAAACGATGGCTTGAACCATATAAATTGGTAAAAATTACTGGATGGAGGTCTTGCCTTGCTGGTAGAGTTGGACAAATATACAGACTTTCATTCTGCTTCTGGTGGTTTAAATGACCAAGTGGGGGTTACAGAACAGGAAAGTATGAGTAAAATTTCAGACATTACCCTGGTTAATCTTCCTAGCCCTTTTTTAGAAGACTCAATGCAAACCTATTCATTGGGTATTTTGAATATGGCAACATCTATACGGAATAGTGGGTATAGTGTTGAAGTGCTGGATTTAGCCCCAATTGTTAAGGACAATAAGCTTCTAAATCTTCAGATTTTACATGAGTTAAAGAAAATTAAGTCCACTATTGTAGGAGTTTCAGTTACTACTCCTCAATCAAGATTTTTACCATTATTCCCAATAGCTTTCGAAGTGAAGAAGCTGATAGTGGGTGGGCCTCATGCAGTAGCGGATTCTCAGGAAGCGTTGGATTATGGATTTCATCTAGTAATTAGTGGGGAAGGTGAAACAGTTATTGATAGGACAATGGATGGTTTTGGGCTTTGTATAGCTAACCCAGTCAAGAATTTGGACACACTTCCATTTCCAGATAGATCATTTTTTAGAGGGTACAAAGGAGCTGTTCCTATTATGGCATCTCGTGGTTGCCCCTATAAGTGCTCGTTTTGTTCAACCACTTTAAGCAAGAAGGTGAGGTTCAGAACTCCTGAGAATGTATTAGAAGAAATAAAAGAGTTAAATATTAAGTATCCTGAAAAAGATGAAATTATCTTTTATGATGAAACTTTTACATTGGATTACAATTGGTTGGATAGATTATGTGAATTGATCAGGAATAGCAACATAAAAAATAGGTTCAGGTGCTCAACTAGAGCTGATAAGATACCATTTCATGTGGCTACTATGCTTAAATCAGCTGGTTTTGAGAAGGTATGCATAGGTGTGGAGAGTGGTAGTCAGAAAATTCTTAATACTTTGAATAAAAGGATTGCAGTAGATCAAAATACATATGCTCGATATGTTTGTAAAAAAGCAGGATTGAAATTACGCGCTTATATTATGCTGGGGGCTCCTGGGGAAACAAAGGAAACAATGGAGGAAACATACAATTGGATAAGAGCTAGCGAACCTGATGAAATAGGGCTATATATGTACAACCCTCTTCCAGGATCTGATATATGGAGTAACAAAGAGAAATATGACATTGAGTTTTCTAAATCTAATTATGATAGGGCTTTTTATGGTGGGTGTAGATGGGAGATGATTTCTGGTGTTTCCACTTCAAATCTAACTAACAGAGAAATTACAGAATTTTACTGGAAGGTACTCAGGGATTTCAGTGATATGATTATATAAATTAAAATAGAGGGGATATTTTCATGTCTGGCAAAATATACTTGGGAGATTATGGAGTAATCGTGGAAGTTTCTACAGGCATCGACCTTACTTTGGCTACCTCTTATGAGCTTTCTATCACTAAAGCCAATGGTAGAAAGGTTAGTTGGTCACCAACTCCAGTTGTTCCACTAACTGGAGGACTTATTAGTTATACTACAATTAGTGGAGATTTGGATGTTGCTGGAGACTACAAATTACAGGCAAAGGTTAGATTCGTCTCTGGATATTTTATAGGGGAAACAGCTGTTTTTCATGTTTACAATTTATGGGAGTAGTATGGCTGATACCATAAGGTTGGATTCTAAAATTACAACAGATATAGAAATAATTTCCAGAGTTTACAATAAAGTATCTGTAGAATCAGTAATGAATAAGGAACTTGAACTGATTTCAAAGGTGTATGCAGATGTGCCTACAAAATCTATAGGTGAAAGAATTTGAGAATTAAAAAAGGATTGAAAAATGAAAGTGGAAGTCTCAATACCGACGAAAGATAGATACCCCAATCTTTCGTTACTTTTATGGAGTTTGTGCGAGCAGAGTTATAAAGAGTTTGAAATTACTATAATTGATGATTCTGAGAATAGGGCTGATATTAGGGAGTTACCTTTCATCACACCCATTCTTAAGAGGCTTGATTCAGAGGGGCATAATTGGAGAGTAAAGTTTGGGAGTAAGAAAGGTCCACACCACTGTCATCAGCTTTCTATAGATGAGGCAAGACACCCTTTAATTTTTAGATGTGATGACGATTGTGTGCTAGATTTTCAGGCTTTAGAGAATTTAGTGAAAACATGGGATGATTTATCTTCCAAAGAATCAATTGGGGCTATTGCTCCTATAGTTTTAGATCCTCAGATTCCCAAAGAAGTTGAGTTTCTTCCAGTTGGTTACAGAAGTTTTAAAAAGTTTCAAGGAAAGTTAGATGAATATGGTGTAAATTATGGGGACCAACAATGGAGAAGACATCCAGATAGAGAACTGCAGAAAGTCGAACATTTGTATAGTTCTTTTTTGTATAGTGTTGATGCTGCTAAAGAAATCGGAGGGTATGATCTAGATTACAATGTTGTTGGACATAGAGAAGAGACCGATTTTACATATAGACTCTTTAAAAAGGACTATAGCTTATACATACAACCAACTGCATTAGTTTGGCATTTGAGGAACCCAGTAGGAGGCATAAGAACCTACAACCAGTCTTCACTTTGGGCTGAATGCCAAGAACACTATCTTAATAAATTCAGTTTTAAAAGAGGTAAGAACAAAGATAGAATAATTAATGTATTTGGTGGGTTAGGAGATCATTTATGTGCTACCCCCATGCTTAGGGCTTTAAGAAGATCTGGAAAAAAAGTAGTAGTAACAGCTACTTATCCTTATTTGTTACAGGGCAATCCAAATATTGATGAGTTAATTTTTAATGGTGACGAAAATGCCTATGAGAAAGTAGATTTTAGGGATTTATACAAATGGGCTTTTGAAACAGGGTATAATGGAAAATTATCAAAAGCTTGGTGCAAACTTTTTGGTGTAGATTGGGATGGGGATGTTTTGGATTATACTATATTTCCGCAGGAGAGGAAGTGGGTAGAAGATAGAAAATTAGGAGACTATGTTCTGTTTTCAACTGAAGCAGGCATACCAGCTGTCCAATATGGAGATGCTAATGCTGTAGGGGCAGCTAAAAAGAGAACTAATTCAAAAGATTGGGTTGCTAATAGATGGGAAAAACTGGTTAAAGAGATTAAAAACATGGGGTTGCAAGTCTATCAAGTGGGGAGTAGTTTAGATAGCAAAGTATCAGGGTGTGATGAGTATTTTCTTGGGGGTGACTATAGAATTGGCATAGCTTTGTTAGAAAAAAGTAAGTGTTTTGTAAGTGTAGACACTTTTCTGAATCATGCTGGGCATGCAATAGGTAAAAGAGGAGTTGTGCTGTTTGGTCCGTCAGATCCAAATATATTTGGCCATGAAAGCAATATTAATCTTTACTATCCAGATTCTTGTCTTGAAAGGAAATGTTTGTGGGGAGAAAATTCCCAATGGAGATCACAATTATCCTGCGATGATAAAAAATGTATGAAATTCATAGAAGTTAGGGAGGTGGTAGAAAAGGTTAAAGAATTGATACTTGAGAATTGAACCTGCCTGAAACCTGCCTTTGAAATTCCTTAAATAAAAATGTCTTGGCTATCTGGTTATTCATATAAGAGCAATCTCATAAGATACGGAACTATTGGAGGATGATTAAATGACAGTTCGCAAGTTTAGATCAACTGATGCAAATGCCCCGGTATTAACAGCTCAGTGTGGAAAATTGGTTCAGGTACTTGATGCTATTCTTGTGAATGGATATACTGGAACAGCTTCACTTGGATGGTCTATTGCTTATACAGGTTATGCCTATTCTGGTACAGCAACTGGTGGAGCAAATAACAAGTTAATCGACACGACAAGAAATTTTACGACAGATGGAGTTGTGGTTGGGGCATCTGTTCACAGAACAGCAGATGGATTAAATGCTGGTGTAACAAGTATTACCACAACTACAAATCCAAATGATACTTTAAATTTTACTGCTACTACAAACACTCCAACTTTTGGGGCTGCTGATGCTTACACCATAGATGGAAATCTCAGGGTTTATCGAGCACCATCTGGAAATAGATACTACCTTCGTGTTTCAGACCTATTACCACAAAGTGCCCTTATTAGAGGATGGGAAGTAAAAGCAGATGTTCTTGATGTGGCTGATGCAAGCAACACTGGCCCGTTTCCAACACACGCCCAATCCAGTACCGTAAGCTGTTGGAAGGGGGATTTGAATGCTTTGCCTAAAGTTTGGAATCTCTTCAGTAATGGCGTTATCTTTTATATGATAATAAACGCATATCCATATTATGGCTGGGCAGGCTATGCTACGGGTATGATGTTTGGTGATTATGTTAGCTATAAGGCAGGTGATACTTGGAACACAATACTCTGTGGAAACTCCACAGCCGCCTACAACACTTGCTACATATATTATGCATCAGCAGGTTTAGCAGGCGGGTGCTATCAAGTTCGTTTGAACAGTGGTGTTGGTGCATCAGTATTGTTTGCCAGACGCCCTATAATGGGTGAAATTTGGGTAGGTGTTCATTGGAATGTTGGAACTTACCCTAATCCAGACCCAATTACTGGGGGTCTTATACTTTCACGTATTATGGTACTGACTGGAGGATTAGCTTGCGGCTATCTACCCGGAATATGGAGTTGGTTACACCCACTGGGTTATCATGGAGATACAATATCAGGTGCTACAGGAGGTACTCATGTGAATAGAACATTTGAGTATTGGGCTTCTTGTTCTGGTGGTGCACAGGCTGGATGCTGGATTGAAACTTCAGATACGTGGTGAGGGGATAAAATGACGGTTACTTTATACAAATCAACTGATGCAAATGCTCCGGTATTATGCGGTCAATGCGGGAAAATGGTTCAGTTACTTGATGCTATACTTGTTAATGGCTATGCTGGTAAGGCTTCTCAAGGATGGTCAATAGCTTATACAGGTTATGCTTATTCTGGTACAGCAACTGGAGGAGCAAATAATAAACTTATAGACACGACAAGAAATTTTACGGTAGATGGGGTTACGATTGGAATGTGCGTTCTCAGAACGGCAGATGGGAAGTCTGCTGGTATAACAAGTATTTCAACGACTACCAATGCAAACGATACTTTGAATTTTACTGCTGCTGCGAACACTCCAACTTTTGCTAATCTTGATGCTTATACTATAGATGGAAACAGGAGAGTTTATCGAGCACCGACTGGGAATAGGTATTACTTGCGTGTTGAAGACCTTTTAACTGGTGGTGCAAATCAATGTGCCCGTGTTAGAGGATGGGAAGTTAAGTCTAACACCCTCGATGTGGTTGATGCAAGTAATACTGGACCGTTTCCAACTAATGCTCAAGTAGATGGAGGGTTATGGGGTTTTAAATCTTCAACAGCAAGTGCCACGGCAGTCGCATGGTATTTCATCGGTAATGGTACTTTCTTTCTTCTTTGGGTGAATCAATCTGGAACTGCTGGGGCTGCTACGGCTATAATGTTTGGTGATTACGTCAGTTTTAAGCCAGGTGATATGTATAATACCATCATTCAAGCAAACTCTTCGGGGGCTGCTAACACTGTTTATCTATGGTATTCTGTCTCTGCTGGTGGTGGCTATCAAGTTCGCTTAAACAGTGGGCAAGGAGGCTCTGTGGCTCTATCCAGAATGCCGCCCACAGGGACTACTTGGGTGGCGACACACTTTAGTATAGGAAGTTATGTTTACCCTGATACTATTGTTGGTGGTCTTTTGGTGACACCTATATTAGTAACGACTGGGGGGATAATATGTGGTTATATACCTGGTTGGTGGAATAGCCTACATCCAACATTTGCTCATGGAGATATATGTGCAGGTGCAGTAGGAACAGTCCTTGCTGGTAAAACATTCGAGTTTTGGGTACTCGGTAGTGGTGGGGGTACTGGAGCTATGTGGATAGAAACCTCAGATACGTGGTGATTGGAGGGATTAATGGCAGATTTAGGAGCAATAGCAAGAACGATTGGTAATTTTACAGTGCTTGAATATCTGACAGTTCGGCATCTTGACCCTCGTAATATACCAAATTACTGGGGAGGTAGATCGGATCTTTCGAGTGGGCAGGGTGTCTTTATGAATACCATATATTGTGATACTGATACTTCAGGATCTATTTCTGGGGTGGTGCAAGAAAACGGGACACCACTTGCATCAGTTTGGGTTTGTCTTTATAATAGG
>CAYGQI010000086.1:0-2142 GCA_964351925.1 uncultured Anaerolineales bacterium
ACGGTTCGTCAAGCAGCATCGTGCTCCTCCCGCACAGGAACGTCCGCAGCAGAGCCGCTCTCTGTCTCATGCCACCTGACAGGGCATCCGGATAGCTGTCCTCGAAGCCCTCCAAGCCAAACAGGGGGAGGAGGCGCTGTGCCTCCTCCCGCGCCTCTCTCTTGTCCGTGCCGCTGATCTCTGGCCCCAGGATGACGTTGTCCAAAACTTTGCGCCAGGGTAGAAGCAGGTCCTTCTGAAGCATGTAGCCAAGAAGCCCAGCGCGCTCGAGAACTGGCCGACCGTCGAGCAGCACCTCACCGGCGTCGGGCTCCATCAGGCCGCACACTATGTTGAGCAAGGTACTCTTGCCACAGCCACTGGGGCCGATGATCACCACGAATTCTCCCTTCCTGGCGAAGACACTCGTGCCAGCCAAGGCGGTCACCAACCGGCCGTCCACGCGGAAGGACTTGTGAACCTCGCATAATTCGATTTCGCTCACCGTGTCACGGGAGGAACTCATCGGTGAAGGCCTCCTCGGCCTCGATGTGACTGGGTAACAACTCGTGATCGGCCATCCAATCTGTGTAGCTTTGCCAGATCTCCAACTTCTGCTCGCCCCATCTGGGTGCATCTGCCCGGTATCGCGGACTCAACCACTCCTGGCTCCGCCGGACCAGATCCTGATTGCTCTCAGGGGCATGCTTCAGCAAGATCTCGGCCGCCTCCGCTGGGTTGGAGATGGCGAACTCGTACCCCCGGGCGGTGGCAGCCAGGAAATTCCGCACCAGATCAGGTTCCTCAGCCACGTTCTGCTCGCTGGTGATGATCACCGGCGTGTAGTAGTCGGGCACGCAGTCGCTCCAGTCATTTAGCATCACTACGTCCAGAGGAGTGCCACGCAGCTCCGCCTCCACTCCGGTCCACCCATAGAAGATCCAAGCGAAGTCCACATCGCGCTGGATCACCGTGAAGTAGTCCGCCCAGCCTGTGTCTATGAACTCCACATCATCGACGTCGCCGCCATCGCAAGACATCAGCACATCAAGCACGGCCCGCTCGATGGGCGAACCCCAGCTGCCATACCTCTTTCCCTCAAAATCCTTAGGGCGGGTGATGTTACGGTCCTGGGGACTGGCGAATCCAGAGGTGTTGTGCTGGATGATGGCTGCGATGGACAGGATGGGCACGTCCTCCGCGCGTGCGTATGACACCTCCTCCTGATAGCTGATGCCGAAGTCGGCCTGCCCCGCTGCCACTACTTGAACCAGCGTGCTCCCCTCGGCCGGCTGGATAATCTCCACCTCCAGACCCTGATCACTGTACCATCCCTTCTCCAGAGCCACGTAGAGTCCCGTGTGGTTGGTGTTGGGAAACCAGTCCAACAGCACCACCACGTGCGTAGGGGGCGCTGTGGCCGTTGGCTCCACGGCCTGACACCCGACGGCCGCCAGCATCAAAACCAGCAAGATTACGGCCCTGCTCCAACCGTTTCCAGACATCGCCTTTCTCCCTGTTGTCAGAACCAATCGAAAACCAACCAACAGTGCCTCTGAGACCTTACAATTCCTCCCACACTTCCTTCCGACGAGCGTAATACCAGGGCAGCAGCGAGCGCTCCAACAACATCACGGCAGCGAACATAACAATGCTCAGTAACGAGGTCACGGCAATCGCAGCGAAAACCCGATCTGTCAGAAAGTTCTTGGACGACCGGATCATGAATATGCCTAGTCCGCGGCTGGCCCCTACCCACTCTCCAATAACGGCACCGACCACGCTGTAGGTGATGGCTATCTTGAAACCGGAGAAGAAAGAAGGCAGGGCTCCCGGCACCCGCACCTTGAGGAATATCTGTCGCCTATTTGCCCCCATAGCCCTCAACAGGGCTATCAGCTCAGGGTCAGCCACTCTCAGACCGTCGGCGGTGCTGACGACGATGGGGAAAAAGCAGACCAGGGCTACGACAATGACCTTCGGCAGAATGCCGTACCCAAACCAGATGATGAGCAGGGGAGCGAGGGCCAGGATGGGCACCGTCTGAGAGGCCACCAGCAGGGGGTACACGGTCCGTCGAAGCAGAGGCGAGAAATGTATCACCAGAGCGAGGCCCAGGCCCACTGTTAAGGCCAGTCCCAGGCCCACCCACGTCTCCTTCAG
>CAYGQI010000086.1:2242-7126 GCA_964351925.1 uncultured Anaerolineales bacterium
GCCCCGGCCTCGAAGCAAGCCCGGTGTCCAGCCTTGACGATCTCCAGTAGCTGGTCCAACTCGCCCTCCATGGTGGTCTCGTGAGGGCCGACCTCATACTTAACGCCCGAGTGCTGTACAACTTCGATGGCCTTGTCCACCACGGGATAGGGGTCGTCACAGATGGGAATGACTTGGAAGCTGACGGTGATGCTACTCATCCTACCCTCCTGCCGAAGGAGACAGATCATCTTCTGATGGCGCTTGATGGTGATGCACCAACAGCAGAAGCCCATCCTCCACCCCGATTCTTGCTCGCCGGGCGACGAGCACGTTGCTCACTCCCCGGGCCGCGCCGAGCCTCAGGGTCCCGCCATGTAGGGCATACTCCAATCCTTCGGTGTGGATGCCCTCTACGTCTGCCGAGAGTGGCAGCAAAGACACCAGGTCGCCCGGAGTACCCTCGATCACGACCTCGTCCCTGATCAGGATCAGTTCTTGGTTGCCATCTACCAGGCGTGCTCCCACCTTGCTGAGCTCCGGAATGGCAAGTAGCATGACGTTAGCCAGCGTATGGTCTATGCGCCCCCCAAGCGCCGCCAGCAGAACCAGTTCCGTCGCCCCCTCAGCGAGCGCATATCTGATGGCCAATTCAGAGTCCGTTTCGTCCTTGCGCGAAGGATGCTCAATGAACCGACAGCCCTCCCGCTCCAGCTGTTCGCGAAGCTCCGTCCCCAACGAGTCCATGTCGCCGATGGCGACCCGCGGTTGGAGTCCCATGGCCAGCGCATTCCTGGCTCCTCCATTAACACAGATTACCAAGTCCTCATCCTCCAAACGAACTCCAGGATAAGGCGGCTTCGGCATGGGTCCGTTGGCCACGATCACAGCACGCATCATATCTCCAAACAAAGAGCCGCTACCCAGGTAGAGCAGCGGCTCGTGACAGTACTCAAGCTCCCGTCCCTACGCTGGCATTACCCGGATCAGGTTCGTGGGGTCGAGGGCATTGCGGGCCCTCCTCTCAGCCTGGCTCACCAGGCTCCCCTGGATGCTTCTATTCAGTTTCCGTCTTGATTATACAGCAGGCCGCAGTATCTGTAAAGCCCCACGGCCAGCGCCCGCTGTTCCACCGGGGCACTGGTCATCCCCCACACCGCCGGTATCGCCGGGCGCCCTCTCGGTGTCTTGCTGCCTGGCCCCCTCCGACTTCCAGGCAACGGAGAAGGTGCAAGCGTCATCACCCCGTGCGAGGCACTCGACCTCGGTAGCATCGTATTCCTCGGAGTCGGTCAGCCAGTGCAAGGCCTCGATCAGCATCCCGGTGCTCGCATGGCAGATCGTGCTCTCTGAGGCCCGTCCCCAGCATTCAGGGCACTTCTCGATGACGAAGACTAGATCGGCTCCATGCTCCTCGAGCCGGGCCTCCTGATCACTCAGCTTAGACAAGACCTCCGCCAGGGTGTTCAGGCCAACCTTCACCTTGGCTCCAGCAGGAAGCAGACTGAAGGCAGGATCAGGCAGATTCGCCATCAGACCGCCTTCCTTCACCGCAGACCTCAGCGTCATTCGGCCCGCCCGGAGACAAAGCCCCCTTGCTCCATGCAGCCCGTACATCTCTACAATGGACTCGTTGACGGCGGCGAAGTCCTCGAAGCTGAACACGCGATCGAGCGTGTCTGACGGATAGTGACCGATCAGGTACCCCAATCCGGCCAAACGGAGAACGGCAGCCACTCCATTGCTCCCCATGAGATCCTCAATGGCTGCCAGGTAGAGTTGCGCCAGCTTATTGGAGTAGTGCCTCTCCTCGGGGGGGTCCGATGCCTCTCTCAGGTCACACCTCCGCCAGCGTTACGACGGTCTACGGAGTGACTGATCTCCTGAGTTGCCAGATTCCGGTTTAAGTGCCCATCATGTCGGCGAGTGGGTTAGCCGTCAGCTCCATCAGGCGGCAAGTCACACAATCTCTGCCAGGTCCTCAGCGGCACGCTTCATATCGAGGAGCAACAAACCCAGCCTGGCCGTGCTCCGGGCGAGCACCGTCAAAACAGCTTCCTCACCGACGGCCCTCAAGATCACGTATCCGTTCTCCCCCCGTATGTGGACCTGTTCCACCATGCCCCGCCCCAGCTCTCCAGCGATGCGTTCACCGAGAGACAGCATGGCAGCAGACATCGCAGAGACGCGATCCTCTTCTACACCGGGGGGGAGGGAAGAAGCCATGATCAAGCCATCCAGGCTGACCACTGCCGAGGCCTCGATATCAGGGGTGCTCACTTGGAGATCTCGCAAGCGCTCCACCATCTGTACCGTCCTCGGTTTCGCCATCAGTCTCCCTCCTCGGGCAAGCAGGAAGCTCTCGCCTGCGGGTATTGCGGAGCTCTCTGCCCCTTAGGTGCGGTTGACGGAAACCGCCTCGCTGACCTCTCTGCCCTGCTATTCTCCTGGGCCTGACTCCAGGATAGAGTACAGTAGTTCGAGAAGCACGTGTCTCACGCTCTCGCGGTTGGTCGCAACACAAGACAGGACCTTTGTGTCGGACGGCAGCCTCAACGCGATACGGAGGTCATCGGGTGACCAGGCATCTTGCACGTCCTGCTTGTTTGCCGCTATCACATACGGGGTCGGGGAGTATCTGCGGAAGCGGCCAACGATCGTCTTGGCCTCACGGAAGGTTTCCGGCCGTGCACTGTCCACCAGCACCACGAAGCCCAGCATCCCTTCCGAAAGGATATCCCACATGAAGTCAAAACGTTTCTGACCCGGAGTGCCAAACAGATAAAGAACCAGACCGTCGTCCACAGTGATGCGGCCGAAATCCAAGGCCACAGTTGTCTTGCCCTTGACGACCCGTGAGCCGTCCGTGATCTTCTGCTCGGTGGATACGACATCTATCTCGCTGATGCTACTGATGAACTCAGTCTTGCCAGCATTGAAAGGTCCAGTGATGACTATCTTGACGGTTTCCATGCACACACCATTGATGATCCGGAGTCGCGTCACCGCATCGGGGCCAACGACGGCTGAGTCTACATCCTCTTGACCTTGTCGATGAGCCGAAGAATCAGACTCCGTTTCACGGGCGGGGGCGCGCTCACTGCCTCTGAAGCCCCAGGAACCTCCTTCGGTGCCCCCGGTATCACTAATTCGACGAGCCCTGCTGAGAGCAGCCCGTAGACAATCCTCCTGATCTTGAAGTCGCCCATGGAGTTGGCCTTGGCGATCTGCCTGATGGAATTACGCGGATTGATGAAGGAGATGACCCTCCACTCCTCGACAGTCAGGTTGATGTCGCGCAGTTTGGCATCCGGGCGCTCTGTGAACTTCAAGGCCATGTCCAGGTCCGGCAGCTCATTCTGGAGCATCTCGTATTCCTTGACCCGCCGGCTGCCCTCCATAATAATGTTCTCGAGGTTGATGGGAACTGTGATCGCTCCCTCTGACGGAAGCCTGTTGGGTTCGAAGCGGAACAAACCCTCGGTCCAGGTGAACAGCAGATACACTACGTCCAGAGTGTGGGACCGGACACTCTGGATGATGTCCTCCTGCGTCACGAAGCCAGCATTGATGAGCAGAAGGCCCAACTCCTTGTCAGCGTTACTCTTGGAACGGGCACGAACCACACGAGACTGCTCCTGACTGATCTTGCCTGCCTTCTGCAGCATGCCGACTAGCCCGTCCTCCTGGCCATTCAGAGAGGCGTAGACCAGCTTTCCTTCCTTGAAGCAGACCTCCGCCTTCTTACCGCGCCCCTCGATGGTCAGCGAACCGGTCTTGCGCGCGAGATTGATGAGGTTGAAAAGCTGAGTGACGTTGAAATCCTTGAGATTACCTTTCAAGGCCATCTTTCGGCCCTCCGCACGCTACGAGCATCAGCCGCTGGGGTCAGGTCCAAACAACGCAGGAAATGCTGGTTCAGGCCCACTGCTCCAATCCAGCAAGGAGGTTGAGACAGGGACATGAACAGTTTTCTATTATAAATCCGCCTTGCTGGCAAGTCAACCGCAGCGGAACTCCGCCCCGGGCGCGTGGCCTGGGTAACTTGCGCCTTGAAGCGGCAGTCGAGGAGACCATACGTCGTCGCCAAAGAAGCTAAGCCCGCTTAATCTTTCCTGAATTCTAGTATATGCTTCAGAATCATGTCAATAGCCTAAAGGTACCACCGTTGACTTTCGGCAACGGAAAATCTAGAATCTGTCCGGCAGGCACAGCGCAGGCAGAAATGAAGCCGGACTTCTTCGCTGGCATGCCAGCCCAATGGGCAAGATCCGTGTCTTCAAAGAAACGAAAGAAGATCTCCGGGCGCAAGAACCAGTCCACGGTAGGATGCATCTCTCCGTGGGTCAGGAAGCGCTAGCTGTGGGGAGCATCTGCGCTCTGCGAGATGAAAACTCGATACTCACAACGTGGAGAACATCGTCGTTGCCGCGAGAGAACTGGCAAGCATATCTCGCCAACACGGGCGCGCCTCGCCACAGGATAGTCCCTTGCCCTAGCCCCACATGGGCTGAGTGATGGCAATAACATGATGATTCACGATTTCGAGCTGCAGGCGGAAGCGTTCCACCAGGAGATGTACCGAGAATACTACCTGGCGGAAGCCGGCCTCAAGGAACATCTAGAGATCACCCCCATCTACGAGCGCTATGCCCATCTCTTCGACGAGCGCCTCGTCAGAGAGCTATTGGCGTCCGCCGACGACCGGCAGGAACAGTACGTCACAGAGTGGGTGACGCTGGAATACCTGGAGAATCTGGTCAAAGGGCTGACCGAGCACGTCATCAACGAAATGAGGAAAGCCACGGTCGAGTGGGACGGGCAACGGGTGTCCTACCACGATCTGCGGGCCATGATGGCCAACGAGCCAGACCTCCTTCGCCGACACCAACTGGATGAGTTGGA
>CAYGQI010000087.1:0-7047 GCA_964351925.1 uncultured Anaerolineales bacterium
CTTGAGCCCCGTGTTGAGCAGGCCAATTCTACTTCAAGGATTGGGAGGTGTCAACGGGCTGGACAACCAGCTCAGGATGTTGTATAATATAGATTCGAACAGGAGTTCTACACCTGGAGATTCCAGAGTGAGGGTAGGGCTGACTCTGGAATAGGCGGGGGACACAGTATGCCCGACTTCGCTCTCGTCAAAGACTTCCAACCGACGGGCGATCAGCCTCAGGCCATCGCCAAACTCATCGAGGGACTGAACAAGGGGTACCAGCACCAGACGCTGCTGGGAGCGACCGGCACAGGCAAGACGTTCTGCATGGCCAATGTAATACAGGCTGCGCAACGCCCCACGCTCATCATCGCTCACAATAAGACCCTGGCCGCGCAACTCTACGCCGAGTTCAAGGACTTCTTCCCGCGCAACGCCGTGGAATACTTCGTCAGCTACTACGACTACTACCAGCCGGAGGCGTACATACCCTCCTCCGACACCTATATCGAGAAGGATGCCGACATCAACGACGAGCTTGACCGGCTTCGCCTGTCCGCCACCTCGGCCCTCATGAGCCGCAGGGACGTGATCATCGTGGCCAGCGTCTCCTGCATCTTCGGTTTGGGCTCGCCGGAGGACTACGGCAGAGTCGTCCTCTCTCTGCGCAAGGGCGAGGTGCGCAAGCGGGAAAAGGTGCTGCGCCATCTGGTGGACACACACTACGAGCGCAACGACTACGAACTGAGCAGAGGGAAGTTCCGCGTGCGCGGGGACACTCTGGAGGTTCAACCCGCCTACGAGGAGTTCGCCTATCGCATCGAGTTCTGGGGAGACGAGATAGAGCGGATAGTTCAAGTGGACACGCTGACGGGAGAGATCCTGGCCGAGTTAGACGGCGCGGACATCTACCCGGCCAAGCACTTCATCACTCCCGAAGAGAAGCTGGTGGTGGCCGTGGAGGACATCAGGGATGAGCTGGAGAAGCGCCTCGAGAAGCTCAGAACCGCAGGCAAACTCCTCGAGGCGCAGCGCCTGGAGCATCGCACCAACTACGACCTGGAAATGCTCCAACAGATCGGCTACTGCGCAGGCATAGAGAACTACTCCCGCCACCTGGCCCAACGCCCAGAAGGGAGCCCTCCCTGGACCCTTCTTGACTACTTCCCCGACGACTTCTTGTTGATCATCGACGAGTCGCACATGACCATCCCTCAGCTCCATGGCATGTACAACGGCGACCGCTCGAGGAAGGAGACCCTGGTAGACTTTGGCTTCCGCCTGCCTTCGGCCCTGGACAACCGTCCCCTGAGGTTTCAGGAGTTCGAGAGGTACATCTACCAGGTTATCTATACCTCAGCCACGCCGGGGCCGTACGAACTGCAGCACAGTGAACAGGTCGTCGACCAGATCATCCGGCCCACAGGCCTGGTGGATCCAGAGATCGTCGTCAAGCCCACCAGAGGGCAGATCGACGACCTCTACCAACAGATACAGGAGCGCGTATCCAGGGGAGAGAGAGTGCTGGTGACTACCCTGACCAAGCGCATGGCGGAGGACCTCTCCGACTACCTGGCGGACATGGGGGTCAAGGTTCACTACCTCCACTCTGAGATACAGACCATTGAACGGGTGGAAATCCTGCGCTCTCTGCGCTCGGGCACGTACGACGTGGTTGTGGGCATCAACTTGCTGCGGGAGGGCCTTGATCTGCCAGAGGTATCGCTGGTAGCCATCCTCGACGCCGATAAGGAGGGCTTCCTCCGTTCCACCCAGGCACTGGTCCAGACCGTCGGGCGGGCGGCCAGACACATCAACGGACAGGCTATCATGTACGCCGACACCATCACCCAGTCCATGCAGCGCGCCATCGACGAGACCAATCGGCGTCGCCAGGTGCAGGTGGAATACAACGAACGGCACGGCATCGAACCACGCAGCATCGTCAAGGCCATCAAGGACCTCACCGATCAGGTCCGCAAGGTAGCGGAAGAGAAGACCGAATATGTGGTGGCAGCCGACATGCCCAAGGACGAACTGGCCCACCTCGTAGATCAGCTGGAGAAGCAGATGAAGGCCGCAGCGACAGAGCTAGAGTTCGAGAAGGCGGCCATACTGCGAGACCAGATCTTCGAGCTGAGACAAGCGCTGCAAGATGAAGATGTGCCCGAGTGGGAGCGAATAAGAATTGAGGATAGGCAGAGACGGCTGAAGCACGGCTGATCCACGCTCGACATCATCAACTTACGAGGAGTGCATGCCACAGGACAAGATCGTCGTTCATGGAGCAAGAGAGCATAACCTCAAGAACATCGACGTAGAGATCCCCCGCGACAAGTTCGTGGTCATCACCGGCATATCCGGTTCCGGCAAGTCCAGCCTGGCCTTCGACACCATCTATGCAGAAGGGCAGCGCCGCTACGTGGAATCCCTCTCCGCCTACGCCCGCCAGTTCCTGGGCCAGATGGAGAAGCCCAGCGTGGACCAGATCGAGGGACTATCTCCGGCGGTAAGCATAGACCAGCGAGGGGTCAGTCACAACCCCAGGAGTACCGTCGGCACGGTGACGGAGATCTACGACTATTTGCGTCTCCTGTACGCGCGCGTCGGCACTCCCCATTGTCCTCAGTGTGGGAGAGTGATCTCCCAACAGTCGGCGGAGCAGATCGTGGACTCCATCCTGGATTTCGCGCCAGCCACTCGCATTCTGATCCTGGCGCCTCTCGTCAAGGACCGCAAGGGACACCATCAGAGGATCTTCGAAGACGTGCGCAAGGCTGGATATGTTCGGGTGAGGGTGGATGGGGAACTACGGGACGTAGAGGAAGAGATCGAGCTGGAGCGGTACAAGAAGCACAACATCGAAGTGGTAGTGGACCGTCTTGTGATACCCGAGGAGAATGAGGAACTAATCTCTTTTCGCTCGCGGCTGACCGACTCCATAGAGACGGCCCTGCCGCTGGGCGACGGACTGGCCATTGTCAGTGATGTCACCAGCGACCCGCCTCAGGACCTGCTCTTCTCCGAGCAGTTCTCCTGTCCACACTGTGGGATCAGCCTGGGCGAGATAGAGCCCCGTACCTTCTCCTTCAACAGCCCTCACGGTGCTTGCCCTACCTGCCAGGGCATCGGCACTAAGATGGAGATCGACCCGGACCTGGTGATTCCTGACAAGAGCCTCTCCTTGAAGCGAGGGGCCATCGATCCCTGGAGCCGTCGCACCACTTCGGAGTCGTATTTCTGGCAGCTGGTGAAGGCAGTCGCAGAGCACTTCGGCTTCTCCACGGAAGTCCCCGTCAGAGAACTCACTTCAGAACAGATGGAGATCATACTGTACGGCAGCGGCGACGAGGAGATAACCGTCCGCTACAAGAACCACCAGGGCAGGACGCGACTGTGGGCCACGACGTACGAAGGTGTGATTCCCAACCTGGAAAGGAGGTACAAGGAGACCGACTCCGAGTACATCCGGAGCGAGATAGAACGGTACATGACCACCCATCCCTGTCCGTCCTGCGGCGGAAAGCGCCTCAAGCCCGAGAGTCTGGCCGTGACCGTTGTCGGCAAGTCCATAGACCAGGTCACCGCCTTGTCCGTCAGCCAGGCACTCCGCTTCTTCAGAGAGGCACCGGAGGAGCTTTCGGAGAGGAACCTGGCTATAGGCGAGCGTATACTCAAGGAGATCCTAGAACGTCTGGGCTTCATGGTCAACGTCGGACTCGACTACCTGACACTGGATCGGTCGGCGACCACACTGGCCGGGGGGGAGGCACAGCGGCTGCGATTGGCTACGCAGATCGGTTCCCAGCTGATGGGGGTCCTCTACATCCTCGACGAACCGAGCATCGGCCTGCACCAGAGAGACAACAAGCGGCTCATAGATACCTTGATGCGCATGCGAGACCTGGGCAATACTCTGCTGGTGGTGGAGCACGACGAGGAAACGATGCGCTCTGCCGACTACATCATCGACCTGGGTCCGGGCGCTGGCGATCACGGCGGCCATGTCGTGGCCGCGGGAACCATCGAGGACATCATCGCCGTGCCAAGCTCCCTTACCGGACAGTACCTTTCGGGCAAGCGACGCATACCCATACCGAAGACTCGTCGCTCAGGCAACGGCCACGACCTGGTCATCCACAAGGCCGCGGAGCACAATCTCAAGGAGATAGACGTCAGCATCCCCTTGGGCAAGTTCATCTGTATCACCGGTGTCTCCGGTTCAGGCAAGAGCACCTTGCTCGTAGACGTCCTGTACAGGAAGCTGGCCCAGACTCTGCACCGTGCCAAGTCCAAGCCTGGCCGCCATGCGGAAGTGCTCGGTGTCGAACACCTGGACAAGGTGATCAACATCGACCAGTCGCCCATTGGCCGGACTCCTCGGTCCAACCCCGGGACGTACACCAATGTCTTCACCTACATCAGGGACCTCTTTGCCACCCTGCCCGAGGCGAAGCTGAGGGGCTACAGGCCGGGACGCTTCTCCTTCAACGTCAAGGGAGGTCGCTGCGAGGCTTGCCAGGGCGACGGCATCATCAAGATCGAGATGCACTTCCTCCCCGACATCTACGTCCCGTGCGAGGTGTGCAAGGGCCGGCGTTTCAACCGCGAGACCCTCCAGGTCAAGTACAAAGGCAGGAACATAGCCGAGGTCCTGGACATGACCGTCGAAGAGGCGATGGCTTTCTTCGACAACATCCCTCGCATCCAGCGAAAGCTTCAGACTCAGTGGGATGTGGGGTTGGGATACGTCAAGCTCGGGCAGTCATCCACCACGCTCTCCGGCGGTGAGGCTCAGCGGATCAAGCTGGCTCGGGAACTGTCCAGACGAGCCACCGGCAAGACACTGTACATCCTCGATGAGCCAACGACCGGATTACACTTTGAGGATATCAGACGCCTGCTGGAGGTGCTGAACAGGCTGGTAGATACTGGCAACACGGTCATCGTCATCGAGCACAACCTCGATGTCATCAAATGCGCTGACTGGATCATCGACCTGGGGCCGGAGGGGGGCGACGAGGGAGGCCAGGTCATCGCCGAAGGCACTCCGGAGCAGGTGAAAGCCATGCCCCAATCCTACACCGGGCAGTTTCTCATCAAGGTGCTGGACGGCCGCCGGAACTGAGAGATCAGGTATTCTTGGGGGGAGGACCATCGTGGAAGAGTGGAAGAAGTTGCTGCGTGACGATCCCACTGCCTGGCTGCTGGAGGAAGACGATCCCTCGGTGCGCTATTTCGCCCTGGTCAGCCTGCTCGATCGCCGGGAGGACGATCCCGACGTCCGTGCCGCCAGGGAGGGCATCAACCTCTCGGAGCGGGTGCGTACCATACTCGACGCCCAGCGCCCTGCGGGCTACTGGGATCGCGACAAGCGGCCGTACCATGGAGTGAGCAACCACCTGATAGTCCTGGAGCACTTAGGCTACCAGGGTCACGACGTGCGGGTTCAGAAGTCCATCGAATACCTGTTCGCCAACGCCCAGATGGACGACGGCGCCTTCAGTTGCGACAAGCTTGAGCGAGGTCGCACCGAGGTTGTCCCCTGTTTCACGGCCAACGCCGTGCGTCTCCTCCATTGGTTTGGCTATGGCGAGGATCCGCGCACGGTCAAGGCTCTGGACTACCTGCTGCAGACCCAAAGAGATGATGGCGGCTGGCTGTGCTTTGAGCGCGTGAAGAAGACTCATGCCTGCTTCTGGGCCACGGCCAAAGCGCTCAAAGCCCTTGAGGCCCTTCCCGCCGACCAGCAAACGACTCAAGTGACGGAGGCTGTTCAGCGGGCAGTCAATCTCTTCCTCGACAGAGGGCTCTACCGACACCACAGCGAGTTCGGCAAGGTCAGCACCCGCTGGTTCCAGCTCGCGCGGCCCCTTTTCGTCAGCACCGACGTCCTGGAGATCCTCGAGCTCGTGGCCCCTGACGTCTCGCCCGACGACCAACGGGTGCAGGAAGGGCTGACCCTCGTCCTGGAGAAACAGGACCACCGCGGCCGCTGGCCCTCCGAGAGGGCGATCCCGGTGAGAAAGACGTTTCCTATCCCCTTCGAGGCAGTGGGACAACCCAGCAAGTGGGTGACGCTAGCCGCCCTCAGCATGTTGAGACGCCTGTACTCCTAGGTCACAGCCCTGTGGAATTCAAATTCCTGGCAGATGAACACATCCCCAGACTGCACGAGATCAGGGCCGAGTACGTGTCCGATCGCTGTCTTCGAGTCGTGAGAACAGGGCAAAGCCCGGAGATCAGCCTCTCACTGCAAGTTGAGACCCTGGGCCACACGTTCCGCAGTCAGGGACTGACCATCGTCGGACATAGAGACAAGGCAGAAATCCGCAGCCGCTTTGCTGGGCAGACGCTGCAAGTGGTGGCCGAAGACCATGGCCGACTGATCGCCTTCGTGGACGCGGAGGTAGAGTCGTGGCGCAGGGTGCTCAAGGTCTGGAACCTGTTGGTGCACGAAGAGTACCGCCGCCGCGGGATCGGCACCAAACTGATCCGAAGTGCCGAGGCGCTTGCCCTCGAGAAGCACTGCAGGGCGATTTCGGTCGAGACCCAGGCCACCAACTGGCCAGCCCTGAGTTTCTACCTGAAGCTGGGCTTCGAGGTCTGCGGCGTGGATGATCACTTCTACACCAATCGTGATCTGGCCCGCAAACAGGTCGCCCTTTTCCTATATCGAGAATTGCCATGAAGTACCACCTTTGGACCATCGGCTGCCAGATGAATCAGGCCGATTCCTGGCGAGCGGGCGAGGGACTCGATGCCCTGGGATGGCAATCCACCTCAGAGCCAGAGGAGGCCGACTTGGTGCTGCTTAACACCTGCGTCGTCCGGCAGAGCGCTGAGGACAGGGTGTACGGCCGCCTAGGCTCCCTCAAGCCTCTCAAACGTCAGAACCCTCAGGCCGCCATCGTAGTCATGGGTTGCTTCGTAGGCGAAGACACCATCGCTCTGGAGCAGACCTTTCCCTTCGTCGACCTCTTCCTGCGACCCTCGGATGTGGAAGGCCTCATCGGTTTTGCATCAGAGAGATGGGGGACTCACTCATCCTCTGAGGCAGCCGCT
>CAYGQI010000088.1:0-1845 GCA_964351925.1 uncultured Anaerolineales bacterium
CCACTAGGCAATTACCCCTAGCCGTCGCCGAGCCAAATTGCCTATTCCACCCCCACCAAGACGAGCAGTCTAGCCCTTTGCAAACCGAGCCGCAATAGAGTAAACTGTACCAAGGCCATAGAGGCATCGAGAATCGCGCACCCGTAATGCGGCTTTAGCAACGGGTGCGCAACCGGAACAAGACCAGATCTTCCCCGATGGGGGATGCGCGTCTGCATCGAACAAGCCACGTCGCCGTCGCTTGGACGACCACCGGGATACTCGAAGATGTTACACAAGGCGTGCCGTACTCAGCCTCGGCCAATGTCCTGAAAAAAGAGGAGGATTGGAAATGACATCACGCCCCACTCTAAATAGGAGTCTCATGCTGAGTCTCACCGTGGCTCTGATCCTGGCCTCGCTGCTTCCCGCGTGCGCCCCTTCAGGCACGCCGGGGACCAGCGGCACGGAGCTCGAAGGCACCATCAAGGTGTCCGGCGCCTGGGCCCTCTATCCCATGATGGTCAAGTGGGCCGAGGAGTTCCAGAAGATACACCCCAAGGTCCGCATAGACCTCTCAGCCGGAGGCGCTGGCAAGGGCATGGCTGACGCCCTGGGCGGTGCGGTGGACATCGGCATGGTCTCCCGTGAGATCAACCCCGAGGAGATCGCCCAGGGTGCCTACTTCGTTCCGGTGGTCAAGGACGCAGTCTTCGCCGCCGTCAACGCCAGCAACCCTGTCTGGGAAGCCCTGTCCCAGAAAGGCGTTCAGCGACAGACATTTGTGGATCTCTTCATCGACGGCAAGCCCCTCACCTGGGGCGAGATCGCCGGGACCGACTCCGGCGAGGCGGTCAACGTCTATACCCGCTCAGACGCCTGCGGCGCCGCTGAGACCTGGGCCAAGTATCTGGGAGGCGCCCAGGAGGACCTGAAGAACATCGCAGTGTACGGCGATCCCGGGCTGGCAGAGGCGGTGAGGGTGGACCCGCTGGGAATCGGGTATAATAACCTCAACTATGCTTATGATATGGCAACTGGCCTGCCGGTGGAGGGTTTGCAGATACTGCCTATAGATGTCAACGAGAATGGGCAGGTGGACCCAGAAGAGGATCTGTCGACCAAACAGCAGGCGTTGGAGGCGGTGATAGCGGGAGTCTACCCCTCACCACCGGCCAGGGACCTTTACCTTGTCACCCAGACCGAATTCGAAGGACTGAGTGCAGAATTCGTGCGCTGGATACTCACCGATGGCCAGCAGTACCTGGCCGAAGTTGGCTACATCAACCTCACCGAAGACCAGATCGACGGCGCCCTGGAGAAGCTGGGCGGCTAGGCACCCCAGTGGGGGACACGTGCTATCCGCCTACGGATCGAAAGGACTCTCGCCATGCGCTGGAGGCGGATCAAGGATTCTGCGGCGACGAAAGCCATGCGCCTTGCCGTGGCCTTGGTCAACTCCCTGCTGGTGTTATTGGTCCTCGGACTGTTCGCCAAGTCCAGGCCCATTCTCGCGAGGGTATCGATCCTTGATCTTCTCCTGTCTTCCTCCTGGCATCCCCTCAAGGGTGAGTTCGGGTTCTACCCGTTCATAGTCGGCACCCTGGCAGTCACGGCCATGGCCATGATCCTGGCTATCCCCGTCTGCCTCCTCAGCGCCATCTACCTGTCCGAGTATGCGCACCGCCGCCTTAGGGAACTCGTCCGCCCCGTCATCGACCTCCTGGCAGGGATTCCCTCAGTGATCTACGGCTTCTGGGGAGTGATCGTGGTGGTGCCTCTGGTGCGCGCTCTGGGACACGCTGTGGGCAGCCCAACCACCGGATACAGCCTGCTCTCCGGAGGCATCATCTTGGCCATCATGGT
>CAYGQI010000088.1:1945-3686 GCA_964351925.1 uncultured Anaerolineales bacterium
TAGGTCCCGTGCGAGCCAGACGACTCGAAGAAGCAGTGTTCAAAGGCCTGATGCTGGCTTCCCTCGGGCTGGTCCTCTTGGTGCTGGTGGCTATCATCATGGTCGTCGTCGTGCGGGGGGCATCGTCCCTCAGCCTGGCCATGATCTTCCAGACACCCAAGGGTGGATATTACCTCGGCAAGGAGGGGGGCATAGCGAACGCCATAGTGGGCTCACTGTACCTGGCCATCGGAGGCTCAGCCCTGGCTTTACTGCTCAGCTTGCCCACAGCCCTGGCCCTCCAGAGAGAGTATACCGGACGGCGCGTGGCTACCGTTACCAGGCTATGCCTGGACGCCCTGTGGGGTATACCGTCCATAGTCTATGGTGCCTTCGGATTCGTCGTCATGCGGTACTTCGGCCTCAGCGCATCGCTACTGGCCGGCATTCTCGTCCTTTCCCTGGTCATGCTACCCATCATGGCCCGGGCCATGGAGGAGGCGGTGCGAATGGTGCCCCTCCAACTCAAAGAGATCTCCTATGCCACGGGCGCCACGAGGTTGGAGACCACCATTGCTGTGGTTCTCAAGCAAGCGCTGCCCGGCATGATCACAGCCGTAGTGCTGGCTTTCGGACGCGGCATTGGCGATGCGGCCTCCATTCTCTTCACGGCGGGCTACACAGACTACATACCGCGTTCCCTTCTGGATCCTGCCGCCTCACTGCCGCTGGCGGTCTTCTTCCAGCTGGGTACCCCCTACCCGGAGGTCCAGCGACGAGCCTACGCAGCAGCGCTCATTCTGCTGATCATTGTTCTGCTCGCCAGCCTGGCGGCGCGTCTCTTGGGTCTACGCTTCTCCAAGCACATCATCAAGTAGGAGTCCGAAATGCCCCACATCAGCCTGCGTGGTCTCAACATCTACTACGGACGCCACAACGCTCTGCGAGACGTGACCGTCGATATACCAGACGCACGGATTACCGCCATCATCGGACCCTCGGGCTGCGGCAAGACCACTCTGCTCAAGAGCCTCAACAGGCTCGTGGAACTCAATGAGGAAGTCAAGGTGGAAGGGGAGGTGCTCATAGACGGGCAGAACATTTACGATCCCCAGGCCGATGTCCTCACCCTCCGCAAGAAGGTGGGATTCCTCTCGCAGAAACCCTACCCGCTCCCGATGTCCATCTACGACAACATTGCTTATGGGCCCCGCATCCACCGCATGAAGCAGCCGCAAATCCTGCAGCAAATAGAGGATCTCAGGCAATCCCCAGACCTGGAGCAACTGGCTCCGGAGATCGCCAGGGTCGGCATCCGCTCCAAGAAGAGCGATGCCATGGATCTGCTCGTAGAGTGCTATCTTCGTATGGCAGGCCTGTGGCAGGAGGTCAAGGACAGGTTGAACGATCCAGCGGCGCGCCTTTCCGTCGGACAACAACAGCGATTGGCTCTGGCCAGGGCACTAGCGGTGGAGCCGGAGGCCATCCTGGCCGACGAGCCCACTTCGGCCCTGGACCCCATATCGGCCCAGCTCATCGAGCAGCAGTTCGAGTTCCTCAAGGAGAAGTACACCATCGTGGTGGTCACCCATATCCTGCGCCAGGCGCGGAGGATCGCCGACTACGTCCTCTTTCTATACCTGGGCGAACTGGTGGAGCATGGCCCCACCCAAGAGGTCTTCTCCTCCCCCAGCGACGAGAGGACTCGCGCCTATGTAGCTGGGGACTTCAGTTAGCTCCATTCCTTAGCTGGGCATCAGGG
>CAYGQI010000088.1:3786-6995 GCA_964351925.1 uncultured Anaerolineales bacterium
CGCGGGGCCTTCACCGCCAGCGCCATCGTCCCCTCCCTCGGCCTGCCCTTCGTAGTCTTGCTGCCTCGAGGCTGTCCATGACCACCATCTACCCCGCACGAGGGACGTGGCTGCAGATCCCGCGGACACGGAAAGGTCTCCATGGATCCCAAAGACGACCATACTGACGGCCAGCCAAGCGCCGACGCTTTGACGCAACGCCAGGAGTTCCAGACCGGTAACGTGCTCACCGTAAGCCTGGCGCACGCCCTCAACGACGTGTACACCAGTTTCCTGCCCCCCCTCTTGCCTTCACTGATGGCCAAACTGACACTGTCCAACACTCAGGCTGGGCTCCTGGCGTTCATGCAGTCCACCCCCTCTCTGCTGCAACCCGTCATCGGCCACCTGGCGGACCGGGCGAGCCTGCGGTACTTCGTGATCCTCTTGCCGGCTGTGGCAGCCACGGCCATGAGCCTGCTTGGCGTAGCACCCCACTACGCCGTAGTGGCACTCCTGGTCATCATCGCGGGCCTCAGTTCCGCCGGGTTTCACGCCTCCGCACCCGCAATGGCCGGCCGCCTCTCTGGCTGGCGTCTGGGGCGGGGCCTCGGGTTTTGGACCGTGGGAGGCTATCTGGGTTTCGCCGTCGGCCCCATCCTGGTGACCAGCACCGTCAACTTGCTGACCCTAAAAGGCACGCCATGGCTGGCCATCGGCGGATGGATCGGCTCCGCCATTCTGTTCCTCCGGCTCAGAGGCGTGCAACTGCAACCCACCCGTTCGGCTGCAGGGGATTCATGGCGCCGAGGCCTCGGGGCCATGCGCCCCATTCTGATACCGGTGGTGGGCCTCACCCTCTCCCGTGCCATGGCTTTCTCAGCGACCCTTACCTTCTTGCCCACCATGCTCACCAGTCAGGGGATCGATCTCTGGCTGGCAGGCATCTCTTTGTCCGTCCTCCAGCTGGCATCGGCTGGCGGTGCTCTCATCGCTGGCGCTGCCAGTGACCGCCTGGGCCGGCGGTCCATCGTTATCTTGTCTACGCTATCAGCGCCACTGCTAATCCTGGCACTGGTCTCGCTCCAAGGCTGGTTCAAACTCCCGACGCTGATCGGTCTGGGACTCACCATCCCTGCCACTTACGTGGTATTGATGGCCCTGATACAGGAAAGCTGCCCCGACAACCGGGCGCTAGCCACCGGCGTGCTGCTATCCGTGACCTTTGTCTCCGAGTCCTTGGGCGCGGTGGTGCTGGGTGCCCTGGCCGACCTCTTCGGCCTGGGCACCGCGTTTGTCGCCTCCGCTCTCGTCCTTCTCGGGGGGCTTCCCTTGGTCTTTCTCTTGCCACGCGAGCGAGTAGCCACCTTCCAGTCCACCACTCCACCATGAGCCGGAAAAGGCTACAACGAACACAACCATGAGTAGCACCAGTCAACAGACTGCAGCCTTTCACCAGCCAGACATGGCGAGTACCACGCCGCCGGCCGCCAACGGCGAGTTCCACGCTCGCTCCATGACGGGGCTGGGATTCGGCCATGCCGCCAGCGACACTTACGCCGCTTTCCTGCCGCCGCTACTCCCAGCATTGATCGAGAAACTCTCCCTCTCCAATACTCAGGCAGGACTGATCGCTTTCGCCAGCACATCGCCCTCCTTGCTTCAGCCCTTCATCGGATACCTGGCCGATCGTGCTGATCTGCGCTACCTGGTGATCCTCGGCCCGGCCGTCGTCTCGACAGGGATGAGCCTGCTAGGCATCGCGCCCGGGCTCGTTGTCCTGGTCCTTCTGGTGATGCTGGCCGGCCTGGGCTCTGCGGCCTTTCACGCCGTTGCCGCCGCCATGGCCGGCCAGTTGTCCGGACGCAAGCTAGGACGCGGGATGGGCCTCTGGATGCTAGGGGGCGCACTGGGATTCGCCGTGGGGCCCCTCTTGGTCGTCGCCGTGGTGAACTCCCATTCGCTGGAGGCCACTCCATGGCTGATGATCGGAGGCTGGGCCGCTTCCGCCATTCTTTTCGTCTCTCTCCGGCGAGTGCCTGCCTCGGCTGTCAAAGTCGCCAAGCTCAACTCCTGGCGGCAGGGACTGAGCCTCCTCAAGCCCATCTTTCTGCCCGTCGCCGGCATCACCCTGCTGCGTGCGTTACTGGTCACCGCCACCTTCACCTTTCTGCCTACCTATCTCACCGGGCAGGGCGCTGGCTTGTCGTTTTCCGGCATCGCGGTCTCCATCATGGCCGCCTCTGGAATGGCCGGCGGCTTGATTGGTGGTGCGATGAGTGATCGCTGGGGTCGCCGCCCCGTCCTCTTCGCCTTCGTGATCGCGGCGCCGCTACTCAGCTTCGCCCTACTGGCGGCGAGGGACTGGAGTCTCCTCCCAGTCTTGGTCCTTCTCGGCCTCGCCATCGCACCCTCCAATGTTATCATCCTGGCTCTGGTCCAAGAGTTCTCCCCAGACAATCGAGCCTTTTCCACCGGCATCTACCATGCCCTGGGCTTCAGCGCTGAATCGGTCTCATCCCTGACCGTGGGGATTCTGGGCGACCTCCTCGGTCTGGACTTCGCCATCGCCGCCAGCGCTGTGTTGATGCTGCTGAGCCTGCCGCTGGTTCTGCTGCTGCCCAAAGCCAAACCGTACTCTGGGGACGACGAGTATCTGTCCGTAGGGCCTCCTCGTGATCAACAACCTGACTCACAAGGGTGAGCATGTCCGAGTCAACTGACACCAACGAAGAGCGCAATAGCATCCCGACGGCAGCCTCAGCTCACTCTGGGGAAAGCGCACCCCCCTCAGGGACGGACAGCTCCGATTTCCAGACAGGCTACGTGGCCACTTTCACCTTCGCCCACGCCATCCACGACACCTACTCCGCCTTCATGGCACCCCTGTTGCCAACACTGATCACGACCTTCTCTCTCTCCATGACGCAGGCCGGTGTCCTCGACTTCGCCAGGACCATCCTCGCCATCACCCAGCCTCTCATTGGTCACTTGGGAGATCGAGTCAACCTCCGCTACCTCATCATCCTGGCTCCAGCGATCACGGGAACGATGATGAGCCTGCTGGGGGTGGCTCCCAACTATGCTGCCCTGATACTGCTCGCCCTGGCGGCAGGGTTGGGATCAGCCTTCCTGCACGCCTTGGCTCCCGCCGTGTCCGGACGCTTCTCGGGGGCCAAGCTGGGATGGGGCATGGGCGTCTGGATGGCGGGCGGCAGCATCGGCTTTGC
>CAYGQI010000089.1:0-2157 GCA_964351925.1 uncultured Anaerolineales bacterium
GGGTCGAGGATTACCACCACCCGCACAACTGGGTGCTTCCGTACATGAGCGCCAACGGCACCTGGTCCATGTTCGAGGGCTGGCCTCAGGAGCAGTACGACCGGTACGATGCGAAGATCCAGGAGTGCCTGGCGATACCCTTCGCTGACGCCGCTCCCTGCTATGAGGAGTTGCAGGCCTGGGCCATCGAGGATGTGATAGACGTTTTCGGCGTGCAGGCCCTGGGACGCCACTATGAGCAACTGTGGGTCAAGGGTTACTACGAGAACCCGATCTATCCATCGCACATGTTTGTGTACCGGTACTCCAAGGAGCTGTAGTCCTGGGAGTGTGACGAACGACTACTGGGGCAAGGACCGGGGAGCCGGTCCTTGCCCGCCTTTGCCAGCGCTGAGCAGAGAGTCGGCGCATGGCCCCACCTCTCAGGGAGGCAAGTGCAGCTGTGCCGCCGGACAGACTGCTCTCACACGGAATCCGCAGCGGGGCTGGGGCTTCGGTGTGAGGCCAGTCAAATGATCGCGGCTTCAATACCTGCCGGACGGTGGAGAGGAGACAAATAGAACATGATCGCCTACATCATCCGCAGATTGTTGGTCTTGCCCATCATCATCTTTGGCGTGACGCTGCTCATCTTCGGCATGATGTCCTTCCTGGACCCCGGCCAGCGGGCCAGTCTTTACGTGTCGGCTATCCCCAGGGGTCAGGGTGCGATGGATAAGATCATCGAAAAGTACGGCCTGGATGACCCGATGTACATCCAGTACTTCCGCTGGCTGAACGGTGTCTTGCACGGGGACCTGGGGTTCTCCAAGATCGGCAAGGCGTCGGTGCTGGAGACGATCAAGAGGTACATTCCAGCGTCGTTTGAGCTGGCCATGTGGTCGGCAATACCGCTGGTCTGGATAGGCATACAGCTAGGGGTGATCTCGGCACTGAACCACAACAAGATGATAGATCAGGTGCTGCGAGTATTTGCCATCATTGGCTGGTCTTTTCCTACGTTTGTGTTTGGCTTGCTGGTGTTGATGATCTTCTATGCGAAGCTGCAGTGGTTTCCGGCGGGCAGGCTATCGGACTGGGCGAGCCAAGCCGTGTTGTCGCCGGCGTTCACGCAGTACACGCGCATGAACACCATAGACTCCTTGTTGAACTTGCGGCTGGACATTTTCTGGGATGCGCTTCGGCACCTCATCTTGCCGGTGATCACGCTGTCCTATGTACAGTGGGCGTTGATCCTGAGGGTGACCAGATCTTCGATGCTGGAGGTATTGCGGGCGGACTACGTGACCACGGCCAGGTCGAAGGGTCTGTCCGAGGGTGTGGTGATAGACAAGCATGCCAAGCCCAACGCCCTGATCCCGGTGGCGACAGTATCTGGTCTGGTGATGATCTGGATGATGAGCGGCGTGGTGATCACGGAGACAGTGTTCAACATTCATGGGTTGGGGTGGTGGGTGGCCAGTTCGGCGTCGCAACTGGACGTGATCTCGGTGCTGGGGTTCTCGCTGTTCTACGCAATACTGGTGGTGTGTGGGAACCTGGTAGTGGATGTACTGTACGCCTATCTCGATCCGCGCGTGAGGCTCGAGTAGCCAGACGGGGGATGGCGATGATCAATTTCGAGGAAGCGGAGCGGGCACTTGAGACGGACCTGGAGGGCGGAGGGCAGCCCCTGCGGAAGCTGTGGAACAGTGTGAGGCATCCTCCGAAGGTCATACAGAGGATGTTGAAGAACCCGGTTTCGTTGACTGGCATTGTCCTGGTACTGATGTTCGTGGCCATAGCAATCCTGGCGCCAGTCCTGGCCCCACCGCAGAGGCCGGGGGAGCCGTATCGTATACCGCGGGATGGTTATGGGGCTGAGCCCAAGCCGCCGAGCGCGGAGCACCGCTTTGGGACGACTGAAGGGCAGTACGATATCTACTATGGGGTAATCTGGGGTGCCAGGACGGCGTTCCGGGTAGGGGTGCTGATCACCATTGCGACCATCATCATCGGCCTGCTGGTGGGGACTACGGCTGGATACTTTGGGGGTTGGATAGACGAGGGGCTGATGCGGGTGGTGGAGGTCTTCATGGGTTTCCCCTTCCTGCTGGCGGCGATCACGTTGGCGGCGGTGCTGGGGTCGAGTCCGAGGTTCGACCGGATCACGACGGG
>CAYGQI010000089.1:2257-6945 GCA_964351925.1 uncultured Anaerolineales bacterium
GCCGTCAGCGAGTTGGTGCGTACGATTCTCTCCCAGAATACCTCCGACGTGAACAGCGATCGGGCCTTTGCCCGCCTTCGGAGCAGGTTTGCCACCTGGGAACAGCTTCTTCTGGCGGACACGGAGGAGATCGTCGAGGCCATCCAGCCTGGTGGCCTGGCGTGGATCAAGGCTCCTCGCATCAAGAAGGCATTGCAGGCGATCCTGGAGGAGCGGGGAGAGCTGGGTCTTGATTTCCTCAAGGACATGGATATCCAGGAGGCGAACGCCTGGCTGGTTTCTCTGGAAGGGGTGGGGCCCAAGACCGCGGCGTGTGTGCTGCTGTTCGCACTGGGGCGACCGGCACTACCAGTTGACACACACGTTCTTCGTGTCAGTCGGCGATTGGGGTTGATAGGTCCTCGCAACTCGGCCGAGAAAGCCCACATCGTGCTAGGGGACATGCTGCCGGATGAGGCGGTCTACGACTTCCACATCAACATGGTGACCCACGGGCGCCAGGTCTGCCACGCGCAACGACCGCAGTGCGATGCTTGCTGCCTGGCCCGACTTTGTGACTACCTGCACAGGTCGAGATGAGTAGAAGAGACAAGACTGCCAGAACAAGTCACCCCCTGGTGATATACAGACGATTGGCCAGCTACTACGGGTGGCCGTCAGTCTGGTTGCTGGTGGTGTCGGGGGGCTTGCTGGTATGGGACCACCCAGCGCTCGAGGGCCTACGGCTGGCCCTTACCTTGGCCGCACTTCTCTCACTCACCCTGCTTCTGTTGACCTTCGTCATGAGCAGGCTGGCCTCTGTGCGGTGCGGGGAGGACGGCCTGTCCGTCCAGTTGCCCCTCTATCGTGTGCACGTGCCCTATGACACCATCACTGCGACCCGCACGGCAGCACTGGGCACGCTCTTCCCTCCCTCGCGTCAGCCGTTCACCTCTCGTGCCTTCCTGAACCCTCTTTGGCAGCTGCCGGCGGTGGCGGTGGAGGTGGAGTGGCTGCCGCAGCCGGGGTGGCAGCTGAGGCTGTGGATGGACTCGCGCATGATCCTCAAGGGCGCGCTGGTCCTGCTGGTGAAGGATCACAGGACATTTCGGAGTCAGATCGACGAGGCCATGATCCTCTGGCGGGCGGACAGGCAAGCAGTTGAGGGGTGAGTCATCCCGGGGGCGGGGCAGCATTGCCCAGTCGGGCGGTCAGGCCACGGCAATCTGCGAACCCTGCGGCGTCTTCCACACGTCGATGCGGACAGGGAAGGAGTCCTTCAGCTCCTCGATGTGGGTAATGACCAGGATGCGTTCGAAGTCGTCTTGGACCGAGCCGATGGCCTCCACCAGCCGCTCCCGGCCCTGGGCGTCCTGAGTGCCGAAGCCCTCATCCACGATCAGCGTCTGGAGCCTCGCTCCGGCCCGCCGCGCCAGCAGTTTGGACAGGGCCACGCGGATGGCGAAGTTGATGCGAAAGGCCTCGCCTCCGGAGAAGAGAGAGTAGCTCCTGGGACCGAGCTCGTCTGCCACCTCGATATCCAGCGTTTCTACGGCTTTGCCCTCGAGAGTCTCGCGCTGGCTTTTCAGGCGTACGTTGAGCCGGCCATCGGTCATGCGACCGAGCAGACGATTCGCCTCCTCTTCTATCTCGGGAATGACGGCTTCGATGATCATGGCCTGGATGCCCTTCTTTCCGAACGCGAGGCGCAGTTCGTCGTAGATCGTTTTCTCTTCCTGGGCCTCTCGCTCCTCCAGAATCTTGCTGTCCTTCTGCTGTTCCAGGTAAGAGCAGTGGTCCAGTTTCTGCTGGGCTGCGCCCAGAGACAAACGGGCATGGGCCTCCTCGACCTGCAGGTCCTTCACCAGGCGGATCTGATCCTCCAGACCCTTCGTGGCCTCCTCCAGTTGGGCCACCTGTTCGCTGAGAGACAACGTTCTCTGTGAGAGGGCCTGCAGGGCGTTGCGGAGATTCACCACGCGTTGTTCTCGCTCCAGCAGCCTTTCTCTCTCTGCCCTCACGCCCTCGCTGGCGGCGTCCAGATCTCTCTTCTCCTTTTCGAAGGGAGCCATCTTGGACAGTGCCTCACGTACCTTCTCGTGTTCGTCTGCATCGTAGCCGAGTTGTGCGATCTCACGCTCCAGCTCAGCCAGTCCTTGGCGTGCGTCGTGAGCGAAGTCGTCGTTCTCCAACCGCTGGTCGAGGGTCACCAGCGTGGTCGTGACCTCCTCCAGCTCCGCCTTTGTGGTCGGTGCAACCTCCAGACTGTTGGACAGTGAGGACTCCTCGCCCTGCAAGGAGGAGAGCTTCCTCAGGTCGGCGTCGGATTGTTCTCTCGCCTTACGGGCCTCGCGCATGGATTGCTCCAGGCGCTTGATGGAGGCGGAGTTCTCTCGGAAGAGGTCTCCCTTTTGCTTTCCTTCAGTGGCGTAGCTCTGCTCGATGTGCTCCCTCTCTTCCGCCTGTAGCTCCGAGCCGCACAGAGGGCAGGTGGCTTCTGCATCCTCGAGAAGGTCCAGCTTGTCCTTTAGTTGGTCCATCTCCAACCTCAGTTGCTCGTTCTGCGCCTCCAGGGAGGCTATCTGGTTGGACAGTTCCTGTTCCTCTCGGAGCAGTTCCTCTCTGGCCTCCTTCCGTTCGTCGAGTTGAGCGAGCCTGGCCCGCACTTCTTCCAGCTTCTTCTGTGTCGATTCCGTTCGGGCGAGGGTCTGCTTCAGAGCGGCAGCTCTTGAAGCCTGGCGCTCTCGCTCCAAAACAAGCTCATTCCTGGCTGTGTCCAGGACTCGCTGAACCTTTGCCCGCTGCTCGTTCAAACGTGACCGCTGGGTAAGCTGGCGGGACAGCTCTTCATCGTCCTTCCTGGCCGCAACCAGCGCCGCGTAGCCCTGTTCGATCTCCTCTAGCCGGTCAGCGATCTCCATGTAGGCGACGATCCTTTGCTGTGTGAGTTCTACGTCCTCGGTGGTCTGAGTTAGTTCTGCTTCCTGTTTCTCCTTGTCGGAGACAAGATCTCTTAGCTGATCGCGCCTGAGTTCCAGCTCCTTCTTCTGCTCGCGCCAGTCTCGGAGTTTGTCCTCCTCGACCAGCAGTCTCGTCCGAAGTTGTGAGGAGACTTGCTCTGCCTGCTTGAAGTCCTGCTCATACTGCGGCCTGTGGGCAAGTTCCTTCTCTACTTCGCCAAGGGCCGCCTTGATCTCGCGCAACCGAACCTCGTTTTCGCTGGCACGTTCCTTGGCTCTTTCCTCCAGTCTGTCGTAGTGGCTCAAATCCAGGATCTCACCCAGGATCCGCTTGCGATCAGCGGGAGCGTGGGATGTGAATTCGTCGGCCCGACCTTGTAAGAGATAGGCTGAGTTGATGAAGGTTTCGTATTCCATGTGCAAGGTCTCGATAATCGCGGCCTGCGTCTGGCGGATGGTATTGCCCGTCAAAGAGCGGAACTCGCCGTCGTCCAGAATCTGGAACTCCAGCGTGGTACGTCCTTTGGCCCCATTCCTCGCCCGCTGCCGAAGGACTCGATAGTGGTTGTCAGCCAGCACGAACTCGAAGTCCACCTCCATGTGCCTCGCACCCAGGTGGATCAAGTCGTCGTCTCTCTGGGTGCGCGCCTTACCCCACAGCGCCCAGGTCATGGCGTCTATGATGGCGGACTTGCCGTGGCCGTTGTCGCCTGCCAGGCAGGCCAGATGGATGCCGGAGAAGTCCAGCGTCGACACCTGGTCCCCGTAGCACATGAAGTTGCGCATCGCTAACTTGACCGGAATCATGCTGGAAACTCCTCCCCCGTCAAGGTCCTGTCTCGTGTCGCCTCACGTCACATATGATAGCACCTACGTGCCTGGGCCTCAACTGGACGAAGGTACACTCCACCTGAAGTCCATGACCGGTGCGGGCGTCGGCCCGAGGTGGGCGAGGGTCGCGGGACCGAAGCCCGCATAGCCGTCCTTGACGCTTGCCAAAGCAATCTGCTATAATGGGGCAGTTCAGAGAGAAGGAGCCCGGTGATGGTCTCAGAAGCAGAGCTGGAAGCGCGCAGACGACAGGCCGTCCAGATGATTCTGGAGAGCGGGATTGTGACCCCAGCGCTGGATTATGATGAAGCCGAGGTGCTTTTGGACTGGGCGCTGGCTCGAGTGAGCCAGTACGCGCTCTCCAGTCGACAGATGGAAGACAAGGAAGCTCGAAGCCATATCGTGCACAGCGTAAACAGGGTGCGCCGTCTCATGGAGATGGTCAACGATATGGTCGACCGATGGGACGAGTTTGGCCGCGTAGCGATGATGGAGAAGCTGACGCAATTGCTGTCCGCCGCCATGGAGGACACAGGTAAGCCTCGCCCTAAGAATACCAAAATGGGAGGGAATGATGACCAGGTTGGAGACCATTGAAGGGATCGGCCCTGTATACGCTAGTCAACTGAGGGCGGCCGGGATCGCCACCGTAGAGGCCCTGCTGGCGGCCGGCGCCACCCCGGCGGGGCGCCAGGAGTTGGAGCAGAGGAGCCGGATCGGACACTCTTCGATTCTGGAGTGGGTCAATATCGCTGATCTGATGCGCATCAAGGGTATCGGCGAGGAGTACTCTGATCTTCTGGAGGAAGCCGGGGTAGACACGATCAAGGAACTGCGGAACCGTGTCCCCGAGAACCTCTATGAGGCCCTGGTGAAGACCAACGAGGCCAAGAGACTGGTGCGCCGGCTTCCCACTCT
>CAYGQI010000090.1:0-2666 GCA_964351925.1 uncultured Anaerolineales bacterium
CGAGTGAGGCCAGACCAACCGCGTCCGTCATCCCAACAACTCTACATTGGATTGTGCCACGAAAACCTCGTCACCGCTTCCCAACAGGACCTCGACCCCCATGGCCTTGGTGCCCGTAGGAAGCGTCCTGGCGCTGGAGGGAAAGCCGGTCACCTTTCCCGCCTCGCCCATGTGTGGCCCGCGTACGATCCTCACCTGCGCGCCAAGCTCCAGCAGGAACTCGGGACGAGCCTCTTGTTCGGCATCGCCACCAGCGTAAGAGGCGTAGACGACGACCTCCGGTCGTACTGATCCGCCTCGCGCTTCCGTCGCGCCGCGTATCGAGGCCTCCTGACCGTCATACGCTTTCAACAAGTCGAAAACCGGCTCCGATATGGGTAACTTGCCCATCCCCTCAGTCACAATCACCGGAAACGGCACGGAGCGCACCAGACCCACAAGCCCTGAGTCCAGGCCGCCGATCACCATGCCCTGCACCTCCACCTCCTGCGCTCGATGCAGGATGTCCTCACTGACGCAAGAGGCACCAACCAGCACCGTGCCGCGACAACTCATGTCCAGGTCTTCGAGGTCGAAAAGCTCCGCCCGGTCATCAACCATCACCCTTAGAACACCGAAGCCCGTCTTGTCCGAACCCCAGATCCCCTGGATCAGTGCGCCCTTGACCTCGATGATGCAGCCCAGACCCGACATCAGGTTGATCACCGTGCCCCGGTAGTGAGCAGTCAATTCGAGCGTGCTGCGAGCGGACTGGATGAGTACCCGCCCGTGGGAGATGTTGGCCACCGTTCCCGCCATCGGCGACCGGTAGCTGCGTCCTAGTAGCCGCGATGCACCGCTACCGGCGGCTAGCACATCGCCTTCTTGCACATCGTCTCCAATGGCTACTCTCATGTAGGGAGACAATTCGGTACCGTCCAGCCCCAGGGTCCTGGCCACGTTGAGCAGGCGGATCTCCCCTGGGATTGTGGTACGGGCAATAACGTCGGTCGAATGCACGCGGGAGCCGGTGCCTACCAGAACCTCCCCCCTGAAAGGCAGCATACGCTCTCGCCTCATCACCATGTTCGGTACTGCGCGGGTGATGAAGGGATGATACGGCATGTCATCGTCCTCTATACGCCCAACTCGCTCATCCAGTCTCGGATCTTCGCTCGGCGCTTCTCTTCATCTGCGGGCAGGGAGAGGGGCCGACCCCGAGCATCAACGATGATCCCCAGGACTCCTCCATCCAGCTCCGTTGTGGCTCCCTTTCCCTTCTTCCCCAGCCCGACATCGAACTGCGGACTCGGGCGCATCTCCACAATGGCCCTCTTTCCTGTCGCCAGCGGGACGACCTCCAGGGCACCGTACGGTACTTCCACCTTGAGACTCTGACCATCATCATATTCTATCTTGAGTTTCAGGGCCACAGCGCCTTCTCTGCCAGTGCCCTCCGGGGCAATCACCGTACCGAGCTTGAGCAAACCGTCGCGAGCCACCGCCTGGGCCGCTGCCAAATGGTGCAGCGAAGCCAGTGCACCGAGCTGCGGCAGCACCGAAGCCTGGTCCAGCGCCAGAGCGCATACGCCTGTCGGCTGCATCGCATCGAGCAAGATCAGCGCCGCCTGGCCCCAGAGGGGAGCACCAGAGAGCACTGCACCCCTGCCCACAATCAGGTCCACCGGCGGCACCTGCCCTTTGTAGGAGTGTATTCCGCTCCCCAGCCATCGCTCTCTGGCCCTATCGAGCGTCAAGGAGATGGCCTCGCGAGCCGCTGCCTGCTCGAGAAGCAAACCTTCCACTGTCTCCGGTACGGTCATGGGCCTCAAGGCCTTGTTGAGGATGTGGTTCTGGGCCTGACCTGTTTCCATTTCGAAAGGCAGCCATCGCAGCAGTCGATGGACGCCCACCCGCTCCAGTACGTTGCCCATGCCGTAGCCCACGCCCACCTGGGGCCGGATTGTGGATCCGTAGCGTCCACCTATCACCCCACAAACATGCGTGGCCGCACTACCTACGTCCACGGCCAGCACATCCAACTGGTAGAGGCGAGACAGGTACCTCACCACCAGCTCGAGACCCTCGGCGGTCGCAATGATGGGTGTTGAGCACCATGACTTGAGTTCCCCGAAACCGGGTACGCGACCCATCTTGTTTTCTCGATAGAGGTTGCGAAGCTCCGCCTCGACGGCTCCCAGATCCTCCTCTTCCAGGGTGGGACGAACATTGTCCACGACGTGCAGGTTCGAGCACCCACCCAGGATTCTGGCTATGTCTGTGCGTGCCTCTCTGTTGCCCGCGTAGATGACATGCACTCTCCCTGCTTCTTCGGAAGCCGTGAGCGCGGCTGCGACGTCCCTGGCTGCCTCCAGGACAGGTTCCATCGCACCACCCTCTGTCCCCCCACCAAGCAGAATGGCATCGGGCCGGTTGCGCATGGTATCCCTCACCATGGCTGCCATGCTGCTCTCCCCCTCACTGTTGCTCGTCCTGCCATCCCTGGCGACCACACTCTGGACGACAACATAGGAGCAATCGGTAGCCTTCAGCAGACTATCCACGCTGAGACCGCCTATCAGGCCCACGACGGCCACGCGCAAGGGTACAGCCGCATTGACGGTTGCCACGAGAGCGTCCACCCCGCTCCCGTCCTCTCTCTCGGGAACGATCAACTGACCCTGGCC
>CAYGQI010000090.1:2766-4748 GCA_964351925.1 uncultured Anaerolineales bacterium
GCATTCCTTGGTCAACACCAGCGCAGCGACGCATCAATCTCCTACCCCACCAAACCCAACCAATCTCCCAAAAGGAAGTAGATCCGTTCGATCAACAACGACACGTAGGCCATGACCCGGTTGCCGAAGATCGCCCCAAAAGTGATGAGCAGCACCCACCTGCCGACGGTCGAGCTAACCCTCACGAATCCGCTGCCGGAGCCCTTACGCACCCCCATGGTGAAGTAGAAGTACGACAGCGTGCCAATAGTGCCCAGGGCCAGGAGGATGTTGTTCGCCGCCGCCTGGGCACCGCCAGCCGACCCTGGCAAGACGGAAACCCAGGAAGCCTGGATCTGAGGCAGGAACGAACCGAGCAGAGCCCCTCCTATGGCCAGGGCCGCACCAACGCCGAAGAGAAAGGCCACGGAGCTATTGCCAAGCCAGGCAGAGGATCCTCGGGCCTTCGTCAGCAACAAGAGTCCCAGGAGCAGAGGGAGGAAGTAGGGCCAGTTCGCCGTGGCATCCTCCAGGAGAGGCGCGAACAGCCAGGGACGTAGCACGTTGTGCACGACGACCACCACAGCATACCCCACCGAAGACCCGACGAACAGGTGCTGAGCCAATCGATAGAGCGGGTTGTCAGCCAGCAGGTAGCTATACACCATCAACGTCAGAATCGCTGCTATCCACACCGCAAAGACTTCGCTCATCCGCCTTTCCTCCCCCGTAGCCTGCCGCCGAAGTAGGCCACGTTCCCCACCAGGATGAGCAGTACGATGGCGATGTGTACTAACGATTGAGAATCCATGCTCGCCAGGGCAGGTCCGACTTCGCCGCTCAGTCGTTCGTATTCAGCGGCCCCCACCAGCCCAGTCATCAGACCCAGCAACTGGCGGCTCGCCTCGTTTCGATAGTATGGTCTGGCAAAGGGATCAGCCGTCGCGCTTACCCCTGCAACCATTGGAATGCCGTACGGGCCCTGCACCTGCTCCAGCCACAGCCTCAGGTACTCAGGCGCCCCGGCGAATTCCACCATCAAAGAGATGTCCTCGGCGCCACCGACCAGATCACTCCAGCCCGCTGTCGACAACGCCTCGACCACGGCGCGGGGCCCTGCCTCCACGCCCACGACGTACCCCATGTTCTGGTACCCCTCTCCCTCCGCGTAGCCGTGACTAACAGCCACCTCGTCGAGAACCCGCCTGGAGAGGCGAGCACCCTCGGGAGTGAGACTCACACTGATCACCTGCGCGCCGCGCTCGAAGAGATGGTTCAGGACTACTCTAGCCTGAGGGATCATCTCCCCTGCCACACCCGGGTCGTAGTCGTGGGAGACGAGCACCACCGCGCCCTGCGGCAAGCCCTCGATGGCCTCGTACATCGCTGTGGTGCCGCCGGTGACAGTCATGTTTGCCTCGGACCACGTGCTCCCCAACAAAATGGGTACCACAGCGGCTGCGGCGATAATCAGGTACATCATCCAGCGGGCGCTGGACGCAGCCAGCGTCTCCACACGTCGCCGCCGAGCTATTGTGACTCCGGGCCGGGCTGGCTCCCTCACCACTGCGCCAAACAGCTCGGCACGCTCACGGGCAGCGGTGGAGCGCTCAACAGGCTCCACGGGGACCGACCGTCGGGGGATGGCCAGGATAGGTTCGATACCTAGAGTCCCTCTGATGCCCCTGAGTAGCCCGGCCACCTCGGTGGGACGGGCAGCCTGGGCAGGCTCTTCCACACCTTCCTCTGGTTCCGGCCGGAGAGCCTCCAACCAGGGCGGGATCTCTGCTGGGGCTACCCGCTCCTCTGTGACCAGCGCTGCCTCAGTCAGCATCTCGTCGAAGTCCGGCGGCAGCTCGAGCCAGTCTGGAAGCTCGCCCCTCTCGAGTTTCTCCGCCCCGATGTCCTCCTCAGCCAGCCTTCCGACCGGAGTCGCTTCGAGCTTCCGAAGCCAGGGAGGCACTGTCCCGTCACCGACACTCTCGGCGACACCGACGTCCTCC
>CAYGQI010000090.1:4848-6841 GCA_964351925.1 uncultured Anaerolineales bacterium
GAGGGCGAGACACCAGGCGGTAGAAGACGAGCACCACATTGGGTGCACTCAGTGATCCCTGGTGGATGGGGAGTGTCGCACATGGGACACGTTATCCCTTTGGGCGTTCCCAGAGGTTGTCCGCACTCGCCGCAGAATCTGCTCTCCGGCTTGTTGGCGGCCCCGCAGTGAGGACATTCCATCACTGAGTACTGTCCCTCTCACTGGTGTAAGGACGGTCGAACCCCATCAGCACGCGGACCCCCGTGGCAATGGTTCCCAGAGCAACGCCGATGATGATCCCGCGCACCCCAGCGGTACTGGGTACGTTCAGTATCCAGTCCTTCAGCGCCGGCACGAACTCTCCCAGGTACCTGCCTACCGGGACCTGACCGATGAGCACCACCACCGCCGTCAACACAAAGGCCAGGGCCTCCAGGCTGCGCACCCTGAGGCCACGATATGCAGCCGTGGCGACGAAGAAGGCCAACAGGGAAAAGGTGGCGGCTTGCAGAGGGAACTGGATGTGGTCGAATATCCAGGCGACCCCGGCACTCTCGGGGCCGGGTATTCCAGCGATAATCACGATCAGAGCGATAGAGACCAGCGCGATGCTGTAGATCCAGCCCCCCTCCCGCTTTATGATCCGCCTCACGTGGACCATCAACACGTTCACCAGGCCCAGAAGTAGAGCGAAGGCCACGATGATCACTGTGGACTCCAAGAAGAACCCACCCAGGGCGTTGATGTGGGCCTCATCAAAGAAGAAATCGAGGAGCATGAGGGAGCCTATGGCCATAGCCATGACCATAGGTAACGACCGTCTCATCCCCACAGCAACCGCTCGGCCGATTCTTCTCATCCAGGCACCGTCCCCACGGTCACGTTTTGCCGCTGGCCGCCTGCGTAGCAGGGGAGGCTCAGGCGAGACTTCGGGCCAGAATTCCGATCAAGATGGTCAGGATGATGGCTGTTCTCAGCCAATCCTGGACCGCCAGACTGGCCAGGTGACTTGTCTTGCCCAGCAGGTACGCCCCCGCCGCGAAGATCTCTTCCCCGATCAGCGTTTGACCCATGGAAGCATAGACAAACGGCAGGATCTGAGGAGAGGTCGTTCCCCCCACTTGCCTCAGCCCATTGCGGGCTCCCACTTCGCTCATCAGCAGGAACTCGTCGCCGAAACTGCCTACCATGACGTTGCACGACACGTCCTCATGACCCAAGATATCCATCACGCCGGCAGCGTAGGCCACCTTATCCGATGATATGAAGCGGACACACCCCGGATCATAGGATTCGGGATAGCCTTGGGCTACACACGCTTCTCGCACCACGTCCTGCGCCACGGGCCAGAGCGATGGGTCGGAAACCGTGGCCACCAGATTGAGCCCTGTGGCAGCGGCTTGAGCGGCAACGTGCTCCAGCACGTTGAGCCCAGCCAGCGACTCTGCCGTAGCTCCGGTGCCTATGCCCCCCGTTCCCATGGACACGTGTGCCGAGCGCCCACTCTCCGTAGCTTCCCCCAGGTACTCCTGGAGTTCCGCGTAGCCCGGGATGGAACGGAGCGGCGGTCTCCCTCTCTCGCGTATCCGCCGGTTGACAATGAGTAGCAGGGGAAAGAAAGGCAGAAGCAGCGCAAACATCAAAGCCTGCTGCTGACCGATGCCCAGGTTACCCAGAACCTCCGACAGAAACCCCATTCATCCCCTCCCCACGAGAGGAAGCAACCTACCCCAAAGGGGTCCCGTGCTCCCGCAACTCCTCCAGGCGACAGATCACCCGTTCGACACTGCCAGGGTCCTCGAGCAGTGTGGCGTACTCCCCAATCGAGGCCTCACCCAGGAACAACGTCAGCAGGGGCTGGAAAGCGAGAAGTGTCTGGCTGGCGAAGAAGCTGAGGGGCTTGTGCGCCTCGAGAAAGGCGATGGCCGGGGTGCTCAGATTCCAGCTATCCAGCCGGCGCGCCAGGTCGTCTATCATCTGCTCCCGGTGATCGGTGTCGGGTCTCACTCCC
>CAYGQI010000091.1:0-2044 GCA_964351925.1 uncultured Anaerolineales bacterium
GACGTTGCGGCAGAGATCGCCGACTATGCCGAAGTCAACGACATTGACCTGATTGTCATGTCCACACACGGGCGCGGCGGTATCAGCCGCTGGGTGTTGGGTAGTGTGGCGTCCAAGGTGTTGAGAGGCACGACGAAGCCGATACTGTTGGTGCGGTCGCCCGGGGCTACGGTGAGGGAAGCCTAGTCAAGGCTGGTTTGCCCTCCAACTGACCTTGAGCAAGGGCTGGACCGTGTCCATTTGCCCGGGCCATCGGGTTGGCCCACCGCTCCTGCCACCCTACGCGTCTCGGCGCGTTCGAGGGAGCGGTTCCGAACCGGCAAAGAGGTCGACTCGCGCTACTCCTTGCGTCTTAGGCCCAAGAACCTGGCCATAAACTCGAACCAGGTGGCGAAGCCCATGGCGGCGAGGATCAGTCCGCAGATCATGCCAGCCTCTGTGATGAAGGTGGCGAAGAGGTTGGGCATGTAGGTTGCGCTGTAGTCGAAGATCTCGTCGCTGAAGTCCACCACGGAAGCGACAACGATCATCACGAAGCCCACGACCACCCACTGCCAGGATGTGGTGGCGATTTCGGGGTACTTGCGCCCTGCGCGCACCAGCACGACCAGGAGAGCGGCCCCGGCGATCACCGTTGCGGCCTCCAATAGAAGCCTGAACCAGTCGGGCGATTGTACCAATAGCATAGCGTTCTCCTTTCCTTCACGAAGTCGTTGAGGGCGGCACTATGTGTGTCCCCCTGTGACACTGGCGCTCCAACAGTCTGCTGCCTCAGTCGCGCCTCGATTCTGCCTCAGCCACGAAAGTGCAGGTGTCGTCTCCTTTGGCCCGGCAGAGGGTTTCTCCCACCCCAACCCCTTCGAGACCGGGTATGGAGTTGAGTAGCCCCTGCACAAAACCTGCCAGGAACTCGCAACGTGGTGAGGGGGAACGAAGACTCCTGCAGAATGGGCACGCCAGCACGTCGAGGCGATTGCCCTGCGCGTTGGCTATGGCGAAGGGACTCACTGCGGGCACGACCACCAACTGGAGTCCCTGGGATATCGACGAGGGGACGCGCATGTTGGCATAGCGACTGCGGAAGACCGTAGCCCCTGCGCCCTTTCCCAAGGCAGTAAGCACCGCTTCTCGCGTCTCAGAGGTCAGGGTCTGGTCGAGGTCCAAAATGGGCCCGACCAGGTCAGGGTAGGCGTCAGCGATCTCCTCCAACATGTGGTCTACCGCTACTCCTTCGGGTGCGGCGGCCTCGGGCTCTGACCAGCCACTTCTCATCGCCTCAGTCAGCTTCCTGGCGGCAACGTTAGCTGTCAGGTTCAGGAGAGGCACGTTCATGGTGCGTGCACAGATCACGCATAGGAAGCCCTCAGCCAGGGGCTTGATGACCACGCGCCCTTTGGAGTAGAGAAGGTCGATCTCGTGGACCTTGCGCCGGCGAGCCAGTAACAGCCCAGCGGTGGTCTGGCTGATGGTGCGGCCCACCGTCTCTAGCACTCGTTCGTCGAAGTTGTCCAACGGTGCGGAGGCCCTGACCCGACCTGCATCATCACAGACGAAGCAGCCGCTCACTCCCACCACGGCGCAGATATCTTTGAGTGTCTGTTCCATTGTGCCTCCTTCTCGGGATCATCCTAGGCCAACGCCCGCAGCTTCCTTCTTCCCGACACGTCAAGCAGCAGTGGCGGGGACTCCGTGACCAGACGCATACGTATGAAGAAGTGGGACTGCTGCGTAATCACTATCTCGTACTCAGCGGTGTCCGCCATACCCTAGTCCAAAGTATCCAGGGAGGGCGCCTCACCTGTCGAGGCGCAGTGAGCGCAAACAGGCGCGCCTCGTTCCTGCTGTGCGCGGTGACGCGTGGTCTTCACAACGATGTTGCCCTCGAGCGCCACGATGACGGCCCCGTCGAATGATGTCTTGAGCCAGCCGATTCAGTTCGTTTCCCGTTCCTGCGCCGCTTCCCTCTATTGGGCACGAGTCTGGCACTCCGTGGTGATAGGCCCCGTGCAGAGGAGTGTGGCGGCCTGCCAGCAGGTTGCCAAAG
>CAYGQI010000091.1:2144-6700 GCA_964351925.1 uncultured Anaerolineales bacterium
GCCTATACCACCTTTTCTTTGGCCCTACCTTGGAGCGCGCTTTCCACCCCATGCTCTTGGGCTCTGCTTCGATGCGCGACAGGAGTTCATCGATCCTGACGCCGATCGTACATGCCTCGTCCTCCGACAGAGCAGATGCTCTGGGAAGGAGATCCTTGATTCCCTGGAGGTTGGTGGTCAGAGTGTACCAGAAACCCCAATCCTGGGAAAGCAGGGACGCTACGTACGCACTGTTGATGGTATCCTCTCTATCTTCTTCAGTGAACTCATGGGCGAAGAGTAGAATCAGACAGTCCTTGAAGTCCTTGTCACTGAAACGCACGATCTGTAGTTTCTCCAGCAGAAGATCGGTGGGACTCAAGGTGAGGGGATCCAACTCCAGTCGGCCCCGGAAATCAAGGCGGTGATTGGCCACCAATAGCTTGTCGAAGAACACATCGACGAAGAACCACCCGTGCTCGTGGAAGTAGATCTGTCTCTCAGAAGCGGCCGAGGAAAGGGTGGCCCTCCTCTTCCTGTAACCCAGGCTCTCGAAGAAGCCCTGCAAGGGCTTGAGGTACTTCTTGTAGGTCACAAAATCCAGATCTGTGAACTCCTGCTCTCCTTCGCCGAGCCTGGCAAGCCTCCGTCCAAGGTCCTCGTACCTGAGAGTGCGCAGCCGTATGCCGGCTCCCCCCATGACGCGCAGTGTAAACCCATGCTGTTCTCCCTGCTCCACAATCCGACGTGCCTCATCAAGGAACACCTGGGACGGGACTACACCTCCCCACTCCTCTGGCATGCGTATCTCCCTGGTTTGCTCCTCCATACGTTGCAGCCATACCATCTTTCAGCTACCTACTCCTACCACCGCGTCCCCCAGCTTACAGGAGATAGAGCAGTCCCAGGCCCAGGATGGATACGACAATGAACTCCGCGATCACCGCGCGGGTGAGCTGCCCGCTCAGGTGTTGCTTGGCCACTGCGCTCACGACATAGAAGACTAGGAGCAAGAAGGTCCCACCTGCGACCGCGCTGAAGCTCACGTGATTCAAAGCCCAGGCCACTTCTCCCAGGACGAGACCAACCATCGCGGAGTAGAGCCAGGTGCGCCTCACGGACCGTTCAGGGGAGGGTGGGCGTAGCAGTTCCGCGGCCATAGTTGTAGCGAAGATGGAGATCGCCGTCGCGGATAGAAGGCTGCGGACCCGGGCTCCGTACGTCAGGCCGGACAAGACGAACACACCTGCATACGCCGCCAGGCATAGTCCCCATCGTGCGATGGCGACTCCACGGCCTTGTCCGTCAACGGTGTAGTACTGGACCACGACCACCAAGGACAGAAGGAGTCCTGTCAAGGTCAGAGCACCCAGCCATAGCATGACGTTGGGCGACAACGGAAGAACGACCAGCGAGACCAGCACCAGCGTGCAGGGTAGCCCCCAGAAGGACAGAGTGTAACCTCGCTGGGCACCGCGGACGCGCGGGTGGGACCGCACAATGGAATCGACGCCTGCGCCTGTCATGATTACGAGCAGCGCGCCCACCAACCAGCGTCCTGACAGATAGATAGTCGTGGGAACCCCCAGGGCGACAAAGGAGACGGTCCTGGTTGGGAGTTCGACGATGTGCGAGACCACTAGTCCGAAGAGAATGAGGCTGACAAGGATACTCAGTCTGTCGTAGCGAGGCATCTGTAACGCACCGTTCAGGCGAACAGAGGCGCGCAGGGGTGGATCGTTCCCGCAGCCCATCCAGGTTTTCTTCATTTTACATTCGTGCGTTGTCCTTGTCAAACCTGTATGGTACAATTCGCACCAGCTTGGACCCGTGGGGTATCGTGTGGTTATCCTGTATGCGCTCTGGGGCCTGTTTGCTGGAGCCTTCCTGAATCTCGCCGCCGATCAGCTTCCCTTGCGCCGGTCGATCCTGAGCCTGCCCTACTGTGGTAGTTGCGGAGTGCGAGGGACCTGGCGGGACGTTGTCTCACTATCGGGTCTTGTGCTGTCAGGAGGAGAGTGTCGTCAGTGCGGCAGTCCCTACCCGCTGCGCAGACCAGTGCTGGAAGCGGTGACCGTGCTAGCCTTTGCCTTCTTCTGGCTCAGGTATGGCCCTTCGGTACAGTTGGTGTTGGTCAGTCTGTACGCTTGTGCGCTGTTTCTGATCTTCGTCATTGACTTGGAGCATCGGCTCATACTCCGAGTGGTCATCTACCCGGTCATTGCATTTGCCATCATCGGTAGCAACTTCTATCCGGGTCTGGGCTTGCGCCGGGCGATGCTCGGCGGCGCCGTTGCTTTCTCCTTCTTCTACCTCCTGGTGCTCATTGGCGGTCTGCTGTTCAAGAGACCCGCGATGGGCAGGGGCGACGCCAATCTGGCAGCTTTCGTTGGTCTGATCACAGGGTTCCCCGAAGTCATCCTGACCCTGGTCATCGCCGTCTCCTTGGGGGGGCTCGTCTCTTTGGCTCTTGTCCTGAGCAGGACCAAGGGGCTTCGAAGCTATATTCCCTACGGCGTTTTTCTGGCTGCAGCCGGCCTGGTGGTCCTGGTATTCGGCGGAGAGATCATTGGCTGGTATTTTGGACTGTACTAGGCGACGCTGCCCCCACATCGGAAAGACGGAGCTGTATTAACGCCTGATAGGCAAGGGGTGAGAAAATGCGAACAGTCACCAACGAGGAGATGGTGTTGCGAGGAGGCAGACTAGGACAGCTGGCGACCTTCTTTGCATCGGTGATGGTCTTCGCTGGCCTGATCGTGTCCTTCACCGAGTACAGGATGATGACCTTCGTTCTCATCGCCTTCGGCGTCGCGATGTGGGCCGTGGGCACCCGTGGACAGGGGCAGGCCGCGCGCGAACCTCAGTTCGTGCGCAAGTTGACAGAAACCCTCAGCGAGTTCGACGACCGCTACCGTCTATACCACCACGTGCTGCCCGCCGATCACGTCCTGCTCACTCCTCATGGGGTCTTCGTTCTGGTTCTGAGAGGGTTGGACGGCAGGATCCGCTGTTTCAAGGACAAGTGGGTGCGAGACCTAACCCTGCGCCGGGCACTGCGGTTCTTCACCGAGGAACCCCTGGGCAACCCTACGAAGGAGATGCTCCAGGATGTGGAGAGACTCCGGAAGTACATCGAAGAACATGCTCCTGAGGTGAACGCTGATATCCAGGGTTTGGTCGTCTTCCTCAACCCCGAGGCACACCTGGAGGTGACAACAGCCTCCGTGCCCGTACTGCCTCTGAGACGGCTGAAGAGTCACATCAGAAAGGCCTCCGCGCCTTCAGAACTGCCGGCTGAGACGCTGAGCGCTTTGACCGAGCTGTTCGAAGAGGCTCCCCGACACTGATAGAGCTCCCCGGGCGGGAGGTGAGCTCCGCCGCTCCTGTAGGACCTTTGTTCTGCGAGTGTTGTCCTCCATCAGCTTGTTTGAGTGTGCAGATCGCTGCATAATAGAACATCCGTTCTCGAAGGGCATAACCAGATGGGGATGCAGTACGAAGCCTACACAGCGAGGTCCATGATCAACAAGTTCCGCCACGTTGACGACTGGTTCTGGGCCTCTTATACGGTGAACCCGTACCGGGGGTGCGCCCATGGATGTATCTACTGCGACGCGCGGGCCAACCAATACGGGCTGTCGGGAAGCTTCGAGGAGAAGGTGTTCGTCAAGGAAAACGCGGTGGAAGTGTTGGAAAGGCAATTGCCCAGGCTGACGCGCAAGGTGGTGGCTACGGGCGGGGTCTGCGACAGCTACCAGCCCATCGAGAAGAGGCGGTTGCTGACCAGGGAAGTGGTGGAAGCCCTGGGGCGCCATGGGTTCCCCGTGGAGGTGCTCACGAAGTCAGACCTCGTGCTGCGCGATCTGGAGCTCTATCAGGGCATCGATCGCCAGTCCTGGGCTTGTGTGTTCTTCACCATCACGACCTTTGACGAGCAGATCACTTCTCGTTTCGAGCCCGGAGCGGCGCCACCCAAGAGCCGCCTGGAAGCTCTGAGGAGGGTGGCTGAGGCTGGTCTCACCACGGGCGTGGCGATGATGCCTCTGCTGCCGGGCATCACCGACAGTGACCATAACATCAAGGAGGTCGTGGTCAGGGTACGGGACGCGGGCGGGCAGTTTGTCCTCGGAGGCGGCTTGACCCTCAAAGAAGGGGCACAGCGGGAAAGATACACCAGCTTTCTTGAGTTACACTATCCCCAAGTCTTGCCGCTCTACGGCCAACTCTACGGCGGTGGCTTTGAGCCTCGGGGTGGGTATGGTCCTCAGTTGCTGCGTCGCATACGCGAGGCCTGCGCGGAGTCCGGCATTCCCGACCGCATGAGGCGCCCACTCCTGGCCGGTGACCCCTTGGCGGGGAACAAGCGTATCGCCGAGATGCTCTTCCTGAGGGCTTATGACCTCTTGCTCGAAGAGGCCCAGGGCTATCGCCAGTGGGCCTATCGCAAGGCTGCTTGGGCCATAGACGAGATGGATACGGACGTGCACGCCATCTACCAGCAGCAGGGCAGAAAGGGATTGGAGAGTATAAGGGGCGTCGGGAAGATGCTGGCCAGAGAAATCGAGGGCTGGCTA
>CAYGQI010000092.1:0-5278 GCA_964351925.1 uncultured Anaerolineales bacterium
GGACAGTTCTTGGGTCGAGGCCGGACACCCCTCGATCCCGAGGCCCTCAGCGACGGCAGTTCCGGGCTTTCAGGGACCACGGGCGCGACACTGGACCCGATGTTCGCCCTCGGGGAGGATATCGAGTTGGGCCCCTACGCGACCCGGGAGGTCGCCTACCTCACCCTGGCTGCAAGGTCCCGAGAGGAGGTGCTGGCCCTGATCGAGCGATATCAGGACTGGTCACGCATAGAACTGGCCTTTGACCAGGCGCTGTCTCGCACCGACCTCGAGTTGCGCCACCTCGACCTGACCCCGGCGGACTTGCAGCGATACGATCAACTGCTCTCCGCGATTCTCTATCCTCACGCTGCGCTGCGTGCTGACCCCTCCGTCCTGACGGCCAACACGAAGGGGCAGCCCGGCCTATGGCCGTACTCGGTTTCCGGCGATGCTCCGATACTGTTGGTGCGCATCGGCAGCGAGGGAGGACTGGCCCTGGTGCAGGAGCTGCTCAGGGCCCATGCCTACTGGCGAAGCCGACAGATGGACATCGACCTGGTGATTCTCAACCAGCAAGACATGGGGTACGACCAACCCCTGCACGGTCAGTTACGATCGTTGATCAGCCGCCTGGGCGATGAGGCTTGGCTGAACCGACGTGGAGGGTTGTTCGTGCTGTTCGCTCAGCAGATGGGTCAGGAGGACCTGGTCCTGTTCGAGACCGCCGCCCGAGTTATTCTGGATGGGGAAAAGGGCTCGCTAGCGCAGCAACTGGGCCAGGTACCCACCGAGCCCGGGCGTCTGCCACCGCTCTACCCGACCCTGCCCAAACCTGAGGACGTCGAGCCCACACCGCCGCTGACCCGGCCGACGAACCTTCTCTTTGACAATGGTCTGGGCGGTTTCGCGGCCGACGGGCGAGAGTACGTGATCTATCTTGAGCCAGGGCAGAAGACGCCGGCCCCGTGGATCAATGTCATCGCCAATCCCAACTTCGGATTCCTGGTCTCCGAATCGGGCAGCGGCTTCACCTGGGCGGAGAACAGCGGCGAAAACCGGCTCACCCCTTGGCGCAACGACCCAGTGAGCGATGCGCCAGGCGAGGTACTGTATCTACGCGACGAGGAGACGGGGATCGTCTGGTCGCCCACACCCCTGCCGGCAGGCGCACCAGCCCCCTACCTGATCCGTCACGGCGCTGGCTACTCCGTTTTCGAGCATCACAGCCATGGCTTGAAACAACACCTGCGCCTTTCCGTGGCACCAGACGCGCCGGTGAAGCTGGTGCACTTGCGCCTGGAAAATGTGTGGAAACGCCAGCGTCGGGTCACCGCAACCTTCTACGCAGAATGGGTACTTGGTACCCACCGCAACAAGACCCAGCAGTACATTGTTCCGGAGTTCGACGCCGAAAGCCAGGCCCTCCTGGCACGTAACCCCTTCGACGAACGATTCGGGCGTCGTGTCGCCTTCCTGGCAGCGAGCCAGCCACTCCACGGCCTGACCGCCGACCGCACCGAGTTCCTCGGCTGTCAGGGGAGTCTGAGCAGCCCCGCCGCCCTGAAGAGGATCGGGCTGGCCAGCGCCGTCGATGCTGGTCTCGACCCCTGCGCGGCCATCCAACTGCACGTCGATCTGGCTCCTGGTGAGGCGAAAGAGGTGTTCTTCCTGCTGGGCCAAGGTGCTGACCGGCGAGAGGCCCAACAACTGGTCAAACGCTTTCAGGATCCAGCTCAGGTGGAGGGGGCGTGGGCGGCCGCCGGCGAGTATTGGGATGGTCTGCTGGGCACCGTCACGGTGGAGTCGCCCGATCCAGCCATGAACCTGCTCATGAACCGTTGGTTGCTCTACCAGACGTTGACGTGTCGCCTATGGGCGCGCTCTGCGCTCTACCAATCGAGCGGCGCCTTCGGCTTCCGGGATCAGTTGCAGGACGTGATGGCCTTGATGCATGGCGCGCCCCAGTTGGCACGAGCACATATCCTGTTAGCAGCTGCCCACCAGTTCGAGGAAGGAGACGTGCTCCACTGGTGGCACCCCCCTTCTGACACTGGAGTGCGGACCCGCATCTCGGATGACCTGCTGTGGCTTCCCTACGTGACCGCCCACTATATGACCACCACGGGGGATGCTTCTATCCTGAACGAGAGAGTGCCCTTCTTGAAGGGTCAACCTCTCGAGTTAGAGGAGCAGGAGCGCTACGGCAGCTATGAGACCGCGGGTGAGAGCCATACCTTGTATGAGCACTGCCGCCGGGCCCTGCAACGGGGCACAACCTCTGGGGCGCACGGGCTGCCACTCATCGGGACCGGCGACTGGAACGATGGCCTGAACCGTGTGGGCATTGAGGGTCGAGGTGAGAGTGTGTGGCTGGGCTGGTTCCTCTACGCCACCTTGATGTCTTTCTCTCCATTCTGCGCCTTGATGGATGATGAGGGACAGGCCGCGACGTATCGCGAGCAGGCGGAGAATCTGCGCCAGGCCCTGGAGGCCAACGCGTGGGACGGCGACTGGTACCTGCGTGCCTACTATGACGACGGGACGCCCTTGGGTACGGCGCAAGACGTTGAGTACCAGATCAGCTCCATCGCTCAGGCTTGGGCCGTCCTGTCGGGGGCGGCGGACCCTGCCCGCGCGGCGCAGGCCATGGAGGCCGTTGCCGAACGCCTCGTGGACCACGAGGCAGAGCTGATGTTGCTCTTTAGCCCGCCCTTCGACAAGACGCCGCGAGATCCGGGCTACATCAAAGGCTATCCGCCAGGGGTGCGGGAGAACGGCGGGCAATACACCCACGGAGTCCTGTGGACCGTGTGGGCCTTCGCGCAGCTAGGCCAGGGAGATCGCGCCGAAAGGCTATTCCGGCTGCTCAATCCCATCTATCATGGCGCGAATGGGGAACATGTCGCTCGCTACCGGGTTGAGCCATATGCGGTGCCGGCAGATGTGTCAGGAGTCGCTCCCCACGCTGGCCGCGGCGGCTGGACCTGGTACACAGGATCCGCTGGCTGGATGTATAGACTTGGACTGGAGGCCATCTTGGGTCTGCGACGGGAGGGAGACGTTCTGCACATCGCGCCCTGCATCCCCAAGAACTGGCCAGGCTACGAGATCCAGTACCAGAACGCCGGAACGTCGTATCGGATCTCAGTGCAGAACCCGCGCGGCGTCAACCAAGGCGTGAAGCGCGTCGTGCTGGACGGAGAGGTATTGCCCGGAGCGGATATCCCTCTGCTCCGGGACGGCGGGACCCATCAGGTGCAGGTGGAGATGGGTTGAGCCGTTCCCAGCCCGGCCATCACGCGCAGCCCAGGAGCCAACTACGTGTGACCAGGACGCCGACTCGCTGCCCCACACTGTACTTCGGCGACACTGTAGGGCGGGTGGGATTTGAACCCACACCCGGGTTACCCCGGAACGGATTTTAAGTCCGTAGCGTCTACCGTTCCGCCACCGCCCCACGCCTATTGTAGCGGACTCCTCGCAGCCCACGCAACCCTCGCCCGGCGGACGGCAGCGGCAACCAGAATGGTCCCTCAAAAGACAAGTGGCCGATGGTCCATCGCACGACCACCAGCCACCAGTCGATCAGAGGTGACGGCCGGACTCGAACCGGCGATTGGGGTTTTGCAGACCCCTGCCTTGCCACTTGGCCACGTCACCAGACGGTATGGAGCGGAAGACGAGATTCGAACTCGCGACCCTCTCCTTGGCAAGGAGATGCTCTACCGCTGAGCCACTTCCGCCCAGGCGAAGGTGCCGAGGAGCAGAATTGAACTGCTGACACCATGATTTTCAGTCATGTGCTCTACCAACTGAGCTACCTCGGCAGCCTCACATCTGCGATTCTACACTACCTCGTTTTCTTTGTCAAACACGGGGGATCTGGAAGACGAAAAAAAGAGGCGGGAAGCTCTGAGCTCCCCGCCTCTCGTTCCACGTTAGCTGCTCTTGACTTCGATCTTGACGGCCTCTGGCTGCGGCTCCTCGGCAAGCGGGATGGTCACAGTCAGGACACCGTCCTCGAAAGCGGCCTCGGCTTTGTCGCCCTCCGCTTCGAGCGGCAGTGCCAGCGAGCGTGAAAAAGACCCGTATCGGCGCTCTCGACGAACGTAGTTCTCCTCCTCGACCTCCTCCTCAGCCCTGGTCTCACCGGAGATGGTCAGAACGTTGTTCTTGACGCTGATGTCCAGCTCATCGGACGTCACACCCGGGACCTCCGCCTTGATGACCAGGCTGCCATCTTCCCTGTAGACGTCCACGGGGAATACCGAGCTCAAGGTCGGCATGGCCCAAAGAGTCCTGGGGCCGACGATCCAATCGTCGAAGAACCGATCCAGCGACTCGCCGAGGGAGAGCAAGTCTCTCCTGGGTCTCCACAGTGTAATAGCGCCCATCTTGTTGATCTCCTTCCTTCATGGTCATTGTCGACTATATTATACTCCTTTTTCGAACATTTATCAACTTTGTGGCTAAACAAAGCTTATAGTGGCGCTATCAACTGGCCAGGAACGGGTTTCTCCCTTGCTGGGGCCGGCTTCCATGCGTTATAATGAAGAAGCTCCTCTCGGACGTCGAGCAGCAGGAGATCACCGTTTGAGCGTCGGGTGGGCCGGCGAACGGCAAAAGCCCGTCCCCCTGGAAGATGGATCTGCACCACCGAAAGTGGGTCCGTTCTCACCGCCAGGCGCAGACGGTAGCAGCAGGAGGCTGAGATGAACAGTATCAGCGCCAAGGACGTCCTGGTGCCTGCGGACATCCCTCCGGAGGCCAGGGACGTTTACCTGAGCAACTACCTGACCATCACCAGGAACACCGGGCATCTGATGCTCTTCGCCGGCGACCAGAAGGTAGAGCATCTCAACGACGATTTCTATGGTGAAGGCATCACCGCCGATGACGCCCACCCGGAGCACCTGTTCAAGATCGCCTCCAAGGCAGAGATCGGTTGTTTCGCCACTCAGTTGGGCCTCATCGCCCGCTACGGAGGTGACTACCAGTCGGTGCCCTATCTGGTGAAGCTGAATTCCCGGACCAATCTCCTCAAGACGGAGCAGATAGACCCTTTCAGCCAGCAATGGTACGGCGTGGATCAAGTGGCCGATTTCGCTTCGTACTCTGGGCTGCACATACTTGGCGTCGGTTACACCGTGTACCTGGGGAGCGAGCTCGAGCACGAGATGCTATACCAGGCAGCCCAGCTCGTGAACGAGGCTCACCAATACGGGCTGATCACCGTCCTCTGGATCTATCCGCGAGGGAAAGCCGTGAGGGACGAAAGGGATCCCCACCTCATCGC
>CAYGQI010000092.1:5378-6619 GCA_964351925.1 uncultured Anaerolineales bacterium
AGGGCCAGAAGGACTTGGAGACATAGGCGCTCCCATGGCACGAACCGAACCCCCTATCCATCTCCTTTCCATCCCCACCCCCTTCCCGGTGGGACCCGTCAACGTCTACCTGTTGGAGGGCGAACCGCTGACTCTGGTCGACGCCGGACCCCTCACCGACGAGGCCTTCGAGACGCTGAACGCGGGCCTGAAGGAACTGGGGTATTCTCTGAAGGACATCGAGCAGTTGATCATCACCCACGCTCACCACGACCACTTCGGCCAGGCCGGCAGGATCGTCGAGGAGTCTGGCGCGCCCGTTCTCTCCTTTCGAGAGAACAGGTACCCCTTGGAGGAGTTCGACACCTGGTGGAACAAGAGGATGGCCTACGTGGCCGACCTGATGGTCAAAGAAGGGGCGCCACGGGAGTCCCTCACCGAGATAGACGCCCTCCGCAGCATCGGCCAGTACGCCGCCCCGGTCCCAGAGCTCACCCCACTGGATGACAACGACGAGGTGCGCTTGGGCGGCTCGACCTGGCAGGCCTTGCACACCCCGGGCCATGCCCTGGGCCACCTCTGCTTCTATCACCAGGAGAGCGGGTTGCTTCTGTCGGGCGACCACCTTCTGCGGGACATCACCTCCAACCCTGTCCTGGAAACACCCAGGCGGGGGATGAGGGAGCGCCCTCACAGCCTCCCCGACTACGTGCAATCGCTGCGTCGCGTGCGCGACCTGGAGATCAAGAAGGCGCTGCCCGGCCACGGCGAGCCGGTCTACGACCACCGTGCCCACATCGACTCCATCCTCACCCACCACGCCGTGCGCGAAGGGCTGATCCTTCAGCTCCTCAGGCAGAAGGACAGCACGGTGTACGAGTTGGGAGTGGCTCTCTTTGGAGGGGGGCTGCCGGGGGTCGAGCTATTCCTGGTCATGTCCGAGATTATTGGGCATCTGGACCTCCTGGAGCTGGAGGGCAAAGTCACGCGTGCTGAAGAGGACGGCCGTGGAGTCTGGACGGTACTGGGCAAGGAATGAGCCAAGGCCCTCTATGCCACTCAGGGAAGGTAAGGAATGAGCATCACCATCGTGGGCCTCGGTCCCGGGGACGGATCTCTCCTCACCCGAGAGGCCATCGAGTTGCTGCAAGAGACAGAGGAGATCTATCTTCGCACCCGCATTCACCCCACCGTGGCCTCGTTACCCTCGCACCTGCGCGTGCATTCCTTCGACAACCTGTATGAGTCGGAGGAAGAGTTCG
>CAYGQI010000093.1:0-1500 GCA_964351925.1 uncultured Anaerolineales bacterium
GAAGTGAGCTCCTCCTCGCTCGCCCTTAGCATCCTTTCCGAAAGCAGCGGCTCTCGCTGCGGCGTAGACCCCAGTTTCCCCAGAAACTGGCTGATACGCTTGACCCGCTTGCGCAGGTCCGCCGACGCCCGCTGCACCGCCTTGCTCGGTGGCGGCTCGTCCATATCCGCGAACGCCAGGAACGCTTTGTTCCTGAGCATTTTCGGGTCCACCTTCAGCATATCCTTCTGCGGCCAATCCTTCATCGTCCACACCTACCTTTCTGAATATGGTCTGTACTGCGTTGTCTGCAAACACCTGCCTGGAGAGCATGGGGTCGCGTTTCGCATAGTCCAGGTCTATGCCTTCAAACGCCTCCCACTCCGCCCTGCCCTCAGGGCTGCTGAGGTCTAGATTCTTCCTCACCTCCACTGCCTGCCACACGCCATCCACCCGGTCGAACTTCACCGTCCCGCGTACGTTGACTACCCCCATCGGCTTGGTGATGGCGAACCGGTCGCCGTTGTTCATCATCCGCTCGGTGTCTGACCCGCGTGGATACTTCGCCCTCAGATCTTTACGCAACCCCTCCACCGGGATCTTGATGTATATGGGGACGCTGGTCACATCCGGGGCGAGGAGACGCGACATGACCTTCAGCATCTTGTGCCTGGGCGTCCGGTTATTCAGGGCATCCAGCCGGTTCTCCAGATACTGGACACCGTGGGTGTAACGGGCGGCGAGCCGTTTGTATCTCCTCTTAAGCTCCGGGTCCAACCGGTTCGCTTCGATGCCTGTGCTATGCACCTCTGCGTCCTTCTTCAGCGCCGGGGCGATGGTGTCCATCGCCTCGTGCAGCTCCTTCAGCAGCCCGCCCACGTTCTCTATGGTGTGCTGATCCTCCAGGCCGATCACGCTCAGCACGCGCTCCTCGGCATTTTCCCTTTCCGCGTCATACCGCTCCTCTGCGCTGATGCCCATCTCATGCATGGGGATCATCTGCACAGTCATCCCCTTGGGCACGGGGGTCAGGTCCTTGCCCTCGAACTTCGCCTCCTTCGCCGCTCTGAACCGGTCGGCCACCAACGGCTCAGCCTTCTCCTGTTTCACCGTGGCCACTGCGCCTGGCCGAGTAGCCAGCTCCCCTGACCCTACGCGATATATCCATATCATGGGAACTCCCTTGGGGAACTTGTCCATGACATACACGGTGGAGTTTGGAGGCATGCGGCCTGACAGCGCCTGCGCCCCGACGGTATCCTGGGGGTTGTCATACCTGCCGCTGACGTCCTTCTTCAGCCTGCCCTTTGCATCCTTGATCACCACGGTGCGGACCACACCGCGATCCGGGTAGCGCAGGAACTTGCGAGACCCGATCAGCCACTCTTCCTGGCCCGGCGTCATCACGGTTTCGATGACATCCGCACTCTGGGTGCCACGGAGATTCCCCTTGGCGGACACGTCCACCTTGCCTGTCTTCGGGTTGATGACGGCGTGGTTGAACACCGGGATAAGCTCTGC
>CAYGQI010000093.1:1600-3435 GCA_964351925.1 uncultured Anaerolineales bacterium
ACCAGATATATGTCTGGGTCCTTGCCCCACTTCCGTCCGAGGAAGGTGCGCGTGGTCTTCTCGGTAACCTCCCCGGTTTCCTGGTTCTCTTTCAATACCGTTACTGTGTCGAAGTCCAACTGCAGCTGTCCCGCCGCCTGAAGCTCCTCTGCCTCCCTGCCGCTCAGCATCTTGCGCTTCTCCAGGTACGGTTCCTTCCTGGCACCTGCCGCCTTCCCCTCCGCCGCCTTGGGCTGCTTGGCCTTCCAGTACTCGTTCGCGGTCTTCAGGTCCCGGATGTACTGCTCCGCATTCCTGACCATGGCACCCAGCTGGTCGATGCCCTCCTGTGCCGTCTTCCACTGAAACTGCCCATCGTAGCTGTATTCCTGTAACCCCTTCACGTCTCCGGGCTTCAGCATCTTCAGCTCTCGGATCCTGGCCTTCCTGTCCTTGATGTTGCGCTCTGCCGCCTGGGTCTTCTGAGCGACGACCCAGTCCTCCGGATCCACGGTTGCGTCATTGTAGCTGATCTTGCCGCCCATGGTCACAGTTCCATGGACCACGGCTTCGGAGAAGCGCTTCTGGAGATCTGCCTTGACCGGTATCTCCATCGGATCCAGCGTATACTCCTCATACAGCTTCACCTTTTCCGACAGCCTCTCCAGCTTCGCCTGAGTCATCGCCTCCAGCAGGGTCAGAGAGCTGTCCTGCTTCATGATCTCTGTGGCGCGTGCCCTGTCCCGCACGCTATCGTTCATCGCGCTCGCTTCCGCATCCGTTACCCCGGCATACTCCTCGGTGGCGGATTCCTCCACGGTCTTAGGCTCCGGGGTATTCCCGGCCTTCACCTCCTCCACCTGGTCGTCCCCAACGATCGCCGCTACAAGATCCTTCCTCTTCTTAGGGATCCTCGGCCCCTCCCTCTCCACCTTCTTCGGACCCTCGGCGGTGAACCCCGCCATGGCGATCTTCCTGACCAGCACATCCCTCTTCCCTTTGGCATACCCCACCACCCCCATGTGCTTAGCCAGCTCCCTGACGCGTTTAACCGTGACGTTCTTATCCTCGAAGGCGGCATACACTTCATCCTTGGACTTTCCTATGAGGGATGTGTAGAACTCCGCTGCCGACGGGGGCTTGGTGGATATCTTCTTATCTACCGGGGGCGCTGCCTTCCTCGTCACCGTCGCTGCCTTAGCCTTGGCCTCGTTATCCTTAGCCACCTCTGCCTTGATGGAGGGCAGCGCGTCGTTGGCTGCCTTGAGCCCGGCTATGTCATGCAGGGTCTTCCACCTGTTGAACACCATCTCGCTGCCCCAGGGTTCTTTGTAGGGCCTCTCAACCGGCCTCCCCATGACCGTGCCCTTCTGGGCAGCGAGGTCCGCCTGCTGCGCCGCCTTTGTGGCCTTGGCCGCCTTGGATGTGGCCAGCTGCTCCTTCACCGTAACCCTGCGCTCCTCCTCTGCTATCCCCTTCTCCTTCAGCTGCGCCTTATAGTCCTCATTCGCCATGGCCTTGGCCATGTCCGCTATCTCATCCGGGTCTGCATACTTCCCGTACCGACGGGACAACACCTCCATCAGCTTCTTCTCGTCCTTGGCCGCGAATGCCGTGTCAAAGGCCTCCTTCTCCGCTTTTGACAGCTCCTCATCGCGCTTGCCCTCTGCGGCCTCGGCCTCGGCTCTGGTGACAGGCTTCTCCGGCAGCGGCTTCAGCAATGCCCGGGTGAGGTCCTTTTCGATACCCCGCAGCTCCTCGTCCTCGTCTATGTTCTTCTTCTCCCTCTGCAGCTGTTCGATCCGGTCATCTTTCTTCTTGCGCAGGGCATCGACGCGAGACGTCTTCTCGTTGGC
>CAYGQI010000093.1:3535-6591 GCA_964351925.1 uncultured Anaerolineales bacterium
TCCGGTCATCTTTCTTCTTGCGCAGGGCATCGACGCGAGACGTCTTCTCGTTGGCAGGGGATATTGTCTCGTCCGTTATCTCCTCTCCCCTCTTCCAGCCAGGCGTCTCCACGGCTGCGGGCTGCGCTGCCTTCGCCTCCTCCGGCTCTGCCTCAGCCACAGGTGCGGGCGCTGCCACCTCCGGTGTGGCTACCTCCTCCGCCCCCCTCACCGGCTCCTCTACTGCTATCTCCTCCTCCAATATCTTCCCCAACGCCCCCCCTGGCGCCTTCTTCTCAAACCTCTCCAGAAACATCACCCGCAGAGACCTGCCCAGGTCATCCTCCCCTACATACGCCCCGGTCCTCTCATCCACCTCTGCTCCCGTCCCCAGGATCTTATCAACCTTTGTCACCTCCTTATTGGTGAGCTCCCTGGACTCTACCGCGGACACATGCAGGGCCCCATCCTCCCCGATCACCCCCTTATCCAGGGTAATCCCGTACTTCTCCAGATCCTTACTCTTCGTATCCACCCAGGTGCCGGCGACATCCGCTGTCCATGGGGTGGTCTGGGTCATCTCCGACTCCATCTCCCCCATGTCCAGCTGCTCTTCGATCTCCTCCTTCTTCTTGGCTGCGTCCTCTTTGGACAATCCCAGGGTTTCTGTGGCTCCCTTGGATAAGGCACCGCCACCAACACCGGTAAACAGAGTCAGAAACGTCGTTGGCCCTATCACGCTGAGGGATTCCATCAGGATGTTCGCCGCAGGCCGGATGCCAAAATACTTCTCCACGGCTGCCTCTCCGCCCGCCTGGCCTACTTCTGTGACGTTCTCCATGAGCAGGGTTTTCAGGAAATCCACGATCTTCTGCTTGCCCGAGCGCCCGGCCACTGCCGCCTCGTCCAATCCCATCAGCTTGCCCAGGTACTTAGACCCGAGGTACTCTCCTATGCCCTCTATGATGCCGCTAAGCGCCGGGGCCAGTCCTCTGGCCTTGGACCTCATGATCTCGGCTTCCACCATCTTCCCGTCTTTCTCCAGCAGGGCAGCTGCCTCCAGGGCCAGGCCCTTGGTGGACTCAAACTGCTGCATGCCGAAGGCGGAAGCGACGGAGATGTCGCCTATGCGATTCGCTACCTTTGCTGCCCTCTTCGCCTTGTCCAGCAGTGCTGTCGCTTCCTTGGCCTTGGCGGCGGCCTCCTCCAGTTTATTAGCGGCCTTAAGCCCCGTCACTACCTCTGAGGCTATCCTCGCATCCTTGACCAGTCCGCCTATGCCCATCAGGGCGCGTAAGCCCACCTTTGCCAGCCCGCCGGGGACCGCTGAGGGCCCGAACATCTCCATGCCTTTGTAAGCGATCCAGTCCAGGGTCTCCTCAGGTGCCTTGCCGAACCACTCGTCTCCCTTCTTTTTGGCCCAGTCCCTTATCCCCTTTCCCACGGCTTCGGTTGACTCTTCCCCGGACACGTCTCCGAAGAACTCTATAATGGACCCGCCCAGCGCAGGGATCCCGGTCGTCATGCCTTTTCCAAATCCCAGCCCCGCGTTCTTGGCGAAGGACCATAGCCCTCCAGACAGGCCCTTCTTTGGTGGCGGCTCATCAGGTGCCTCCTTCTCCATCTCCGCCAGCCTTGCCCGGGTCATATCCAACTCACTCATCGCGGCGGCCCTGCTCGGGGCCTTGCCTGGTCTGGGTCCCAGGATACGCTCCTCCATGCTGAGGGATTCTGACGGCTGCTGGGTTTCGGATTCCGGCTGCGCCCTCTCTGCCATCCCCACAGACTCCAGCCCCCGGCGTACGTAATCCTCAGTATCAAAGGGCTCCCCGTACTTGTTTACCCCTTTCCTGGGCTCATTCGGCTGGCCGCTGTTGTGCTCCCTCAGCATCTGGGCACGCGTATACCCCTTGCGTTTCCACTCCCGGACCTGGGCAGACATCACGGATTCCTGGTTGTCAGGAATGGTGATATCCTTTTCCTCACCCGTGTGCTTGACGGACCACTCCTTCCACGTCGAGTCCCGGGTGATCTGGAACTTCCCATACCCCTTTGACTTGCTCTCCACATGATAATCGCCACGGGATCCTTCTGCCGCGGCGATCATCGACTTGATCTCTTCGACCTCGTCCTCGTCTTCTCTACCTGGGGCCGGGCCGAGTATGGACTCCTCGATACTGAGCATCAGCGCTATCTCCTAGGCCTGCTGACAGCAGCCAGATTTTTATACTCTTCCTCCAACACAGCGGCTTTCCCTGTATACCCATCTCGTTTCGCTTGAGCAATCTCGTCTCTTAGCTTGGACAGAGCACTCACTCTTCCCCATTTCTCTACTATTCCACTAACCCAAGTTTTTAGGCCCTCCGTGTCTGCTGGACTCATAGGTGCAGGCAGCCTAGAGGTTGCTCTCTTTTGTACCCTCTCAAGCTCTGCCTGTTCTCTAGGAGTTCTGGTTACGGTTGGGGCTCCTGCAGCGACATCAGGTTCTGGCTGCGGAGTACCCCCCTGCTCCCGTTTCACCGAAACCATCTTCTCCCTGGCCCTCTTTGCCTCGGAGCTTCCATAAGCTGGGTAGTCACTCCCTCTCTCCTTCTGGTGCTCCCTCAGCTGAGTCACGGCCACTCTCGCCGTGGCTACCTTCGCCTCCCAAGGAATATTCGATTTGTTGAGCCGTGTCAGGCTCAACCTATAGACCGCTTCTTCTTCCTCGTTCTTTGGCTCAAACGGCCGGAGCAATCCCTCCCTGTCCTTCAGGGTCTTGTCCAGCTCCCTTCTGCCCTTCGGGGTCTGTGTCAGTGCTAACCCGTGGTCCGCCCACTGCTGGTCGAAACGCGTAAATAACTCATGCCTCCCCTCCTTTATCGTCTGAGAGCGTGCCCTGGCCTGACCCTCTGTCTCGTTCGGTGGACCGCCTGGGTATAACCCAGTGTCTTTGTCCGGAGTGCCGAACTGATTGTCATAGGCTTTCAGCTGTAGCTCCTGCTGCCTTCCAAGCACCTTCTCCTTGTGCGACAGTGCCTGGTAGTCTATCTTCTCCTTGTCCTTCCGCTCCGACTCATACATATAATCAAGAGTCT
>CAYGQI010000094.1:0-1856 GCA_964351925.1 uncultured Anaerolineales bacterium
GCTACGCTCACTCTGGCCACCATCATCCTGCTCTCTATGGCCGCCTGTACCTTGCCCGGCCTACCCACTGGCGATCCGCTGAAGGGCACGTCGTGGCGACTGGTGACACTGGGGGGAGCCGGCCTCATCCCCGGAAGCCAGATCACCGCCACGTTCGAGGACGGACAGGTTCACGGATCGGCTGGCTGCAACTCCTATGGTGGGTCCTACCAGGTCAGTGGGGATAAGCTCACGATGGACGCCATGTTCATGACGGAGATGGCCTGTATGGATCCCCAGGGCGTCATGGATCAGGAGCGGCAGTACCTGGAGATGCTGGGGATGGCCCAGACCTTCAAGCTCTCCGGTGGCCAGTTGCAGGTCTTCTCTGCGGGTGGCGAGGTTCTCACGTTCTTGGCCGCATCGTAGTCTCCGCCATACGTGTCGGTACAGGTTTCTGGCAGATAAGGCCCGCCCCGCGGCGGGCCTTTGTGGTTTGAGATGGGCGGCGCGATGGGCTATAATTGGCCCTGCTCTTGCCCCGGGCGCGGGACCAGTCGCCAAGTGGTCACTTGGGCCCGGAAAAACATCAAGAAGCGGGAGGCAACGTGAAAGTTCTGGTCTTTGGAGGCTCAGGTGGCATCGGTACTGCCGTAGCCTACGACCTGGCACAGGACAGTCAGGTCAAGGCGGTGGGCATCGTGGGGAGACGGAAGGAGGCGCTGGAGGAGACCCGGAAGTGGATCGGCAGCGACAAGGTCATATCTCAGCCCCTGGATATCCTCAACAGGGACGAGATCAAGAAGCTGATGGGTCTCTACGACGTGGGGGTGATCGCCCTGCCCGACAGGAGGACCAGCTATGGCCTGATCCACAGTGCCGTGGAAGCGGGACTGCACGTGATAGACATGCTGGAGGAGTATCACCGCCGGCCCGATGCCTACGAGACCGAGGGTTTGATGCTGCCCCAGGGCAAAAGCCTCGATGAGTACGGCGACTGGATCCACGAGACGGCTATCAAGAACGGCGTGACCTTCGTGGACGGCATGGGCTTCGCCCCTGGTTTGAGCAACGTCACCGTGGGCGAGGGCATCAGGAAGCTGGATGAGGTGGAGACGGCGGTGGCCAGGGTGGGAGGCATTCCCTCCAAGGAAGCGGCCCGGAAGCACCCCCTCAGGTACATGATCACCTGGGCCTTCGAACACGTGCTGCGGGAGTACATGGTCAAGCTCAACGTGGTGCAGGGCGGGAAGGTGGTGGAGGTGCCAGCCCTCATCGACCGCGAGCGGTTCAAGTTCGACAAGTTCGGCGTGAACGAGGAACTGGAGTGCGCGGTGACGCCAGGCATGCCCAGCTTCATCTTCACCAGGCCGGAGTTGAAGGAGTTCGCCGAGAAGACGGTGCGCTGGCCCGGCCACTTCGACGGAGTAGACACGCTCAAGGAGTGTGGGCTGCTGGACCTGGACGCGGTGGACTTCGAGGGCCAAAGGATAGTGCCCCGCGAGTTTCTGCTTTCCATGATCACGCCCCGTTTGCAGCCAGACGAGGGGGAAACCGACGTCTGCGTGATGTACAACACGGTCACGGGGGCCAAGGACGGGAAGCAGGTTCGCGTGAACTACTACATGTGGGACGAGGGGGACACGGAGTTGGGCTTCTCCGGCATGCAGAGGGTGACGGGGTTTCCGTGTGCCATCACGGCCCGGTTCCTGGGCAGGGGCCTGATCAAGGAGACGGGTATCGTGGCTCCCGAGGACGCCATCAAGGGAGACCTGTACACCGAGTTCGTGGCCGAACTGGCCAAGCGGAACATCGATATCCTCGAGGAGTGGAGCGAGGTATAGGAGTAGGCAGAGCCACTGTCCTGCGCGCGGTGG
>CAYGQI010000094.1:1956-3072 GCA_964351925.1 uncultured Anaerolineales bacterium
TCCTTTGTGAAACCAACATCGAGGAGGATCGATGACCGGATTCGTACCATTCGAGATGGAACGTATGATGTGCAAGTGGGAGAACGTCGTTGACTACAACCTCTCCGAGAGCGGCGTTCATCCCATCAGCGTTGAGGAACTCGTAGAAGACCCTGCAGTCATCAAGCAACTCCTGCGCACCCCTCTAGGGTATCCCCAGGGCAATGGCATTATCGAGCTGCGAGAGAACATCGCCGCTCTCTACCCAGGCGCAACGCCGGAGAATGTCCTGGTCACCGTGGGCGGCGCGGAGGCCAACTTCGTCACCATCCAGACCCTGGTTGCTCCCGGTGAGGAGATGGTGATGATGTTTCCCAACTACATGCAGATTTGGGGTCTGGCCAGGAACTTCGGCATCGAGGTCAAGGAGTTCCATCTGCGCGAGGAGCGTGGCTGGGCTCCCGACCTGGCTGAGCTGAGAGATGTGGTCTCCAAGAAGACCAAGCTCATCGCCGTCTGCAACCCGGACAACCCCACGGGATACATCCTCACCGAGGGTGAGATGGAGGCCATCGTGGCGGTCGCTGACAGAGTGGGGGCCTGGCTTCTGTCGGACGAGGTGTACACTGGGGCTGAACGCTTGACCGATACTCAGACGCCTTCGTTCTGGGGCAGGTACGACAAGGCGCTATCCATGAACAGTCTCAGCAAGGCCTACGGCCTGCCGGGACTCCGCATCGGCTGGGTGGCGGGCCCTGCCGACACTGTCGATGATATCGCGGCGCGCCACGAGTACGTGACGATCGGTGCCACCATGCTCTCCAACCACCTGGCGGCTATTGCCCTGTCGCCTGAGGTGCGGCCCCGGCTGATCCAGAGGGGCCGCGACTACGTCCGGCACGGGTATCCCATCCTAGACTCGTGGCTGGAGAGCCACGAGGGTCTCTTCAGAGTTGTCCCGCCCCAGGCGGCGGCCATCGCGTATGTCCGCTACGACTTGGACATGAACTCCACCGAACTGGTCCAGCGGTTGATCGACGAGAAGAGCTTGTTCATTGTGCCAGGGGATCAGTTCGGGATGGACTACTATCTCAGGATCAGTCACGGGCTGCCGGAGGACTACCTGAAGGAGGCGTT
>CAYGQI010000094.1:3172-6556 GCA_964351925.1 uncultured Anaerolineales bacterium
AGCCGATTGGATGAACGTGCTCCAGCACGTTTGGGGTTGGTGTAGCGTGGGGTTTCCAACCCCACGCGGATGCTGGGGCGGCGCGTGGCAGCGTGGGGAATGGCTGACTCAGACCAGGACAGAGGGACGCCCAAGCGTGACGTGACCGAGCGAGACGTGCGGCTGGCCAGGGAGAGGATCGTGCCTGTGGCCATTAGAACCCCGCTGCTGCCATCCCGAGGTCTCTCCCAGCGCGTTGGCACTCCGGTCTATCTCAAGCTGGAGAACCTGCAGGACACGGGTTCGTTCAAGATCCGAGGTGCGGCCAACAAGATGCTCACCTTGGGGCCCGACGAGCGAGAGCGAGGGGTAGTCACGGTCTCGACGGGCAACCACGGCCGCGCAGTGGCCCATGTGGCCAGGCGGCTGAGCATGCGGGCGGTGGTGTGCGTGCCTACAGGGACCGCCTACAACAAGCGAGAAGCCATCGAGCGGCTGGGGGCGGAGATAGTCTACGGCGGGGAGACGTACGACGAGAACGAGGAGGCCGCGTTCGAACTCGCCAGGGAGCGCGGCTTAGTCCTGATCAGCCCCGATGACGATCCTTTGATCATCGCTGGACAGGGCACGGTGGGTCTGGAAATCGTGGAGGACCTTCCCGCCGTGGGCACTGTCCTCGTCCCGGTGGGCGGAGGAAGCCTGGTATCGGGAATCGGGCTGGCGTTGAAGGCGGCCGATGGAGGGAAGCGGCTGATAGGGGTCTCCATGGATCGCGCCCCTGTGATGTACCACAGCCTGAAGGCCGGCAAACCCCTGAGGATGGAGCAGGAGGAAACCCTCGCCGATGCGCTCGTGGGCGGCATCGGGGCGGAAGCGCAGTACAGCTTTCGTCTGGCGCAGGAGCTCATCGATGACTTCGTTCTGGTTTCGGAGGACGAGATCGCCTCGGCCATGGTCTTTGCTCTGGAGGAGCATCATCTCGTAGTGGAGGGCGGGGGCGCAGTGGGCATCGCAGCCTTGCTCAGCGGGAAGCTGCCGGAGATGAAGGGCAGCGTGGTCGTGGTGGTCAGCGGCGGCAACGTGGACTTGCCCTTGCTTCTGCGGTTGGCAGAGGCCGGATGAGGGGTGCTCAGGCATTTGCTGACCCTGTCGGACCTCAGCGCGGATGAGGTCAGCAGTGACGGACCAGGCCGAGAACAAGCTGCACATGCACAAGGCGATAGTGGGTTTCCTGATGGCTGATCCGGGCACTGAGCCGTGCGGAGGCATGACCAGGGGTATGAGCGATGAAGCCTAGAGAGCGCGTGATGGCAGCGCTGGAGCATCGAGAGCCCGACCGGGTGCCCTTGTTCGAGGTCTGGATCGACAACGAAGACCTGGTGGCGCAGGTGGGAGGCGGCGATCTTCAGAGGACCTACGTCGAACTCGGATTGGACAACATCGAGATCCCCTACGAGATACCACCGGGGAGCAACGCTTGGCGTGATGGAGTGGACGAGTGGGGGCGGGTCTGGCAGAAGGGCTGGTACGCCGGCGGGGTGGTGGAGACCGAGGCGGATCTGGAGGAATACAGCCCTCCCCTCGACTATGTCGATCAGCATTTCGACCCTCGGAGAACAGCCGAGGTCATGGAGCGGTACCCCGATCATTGCTTCATCTACGGCTCCCACGTTGCCCCTTTCACGGCAGCGTACCTGGCCATGGGGATGGAGAGGTTCTTCCCGGCCTTGCACAGGAGACCGGACTTCGTCCGCAAGTTGCTGGAGAACCGCACCGAGTACTGCATAGCCACGTTCCGCAAGGCGATCAGTCTGGGCGCGGAGGTCATCGTTCTGGGCGAGGATGCTGCCCACAGTGGTGGTCCGATGATCTCGCCGGAGATGTGGCGGGAGTTCGTGCTTCCGCTCCACAAGCGGATCGTGGAGGAGGTCCAGGCTCCGGTGTTGTGGCACAGCGACGGAGATATCACGCGCCTGCTGCCCCTGGCTGTGGAGGCGGGATTCGCCGGTGTGCACTCGTTGGAGCCCGATTCCGGGGTCGATCTGGAGCAGGTGAAACGCGATTTCGGCCAGGAACTGGTGCTGGTGGGCAACGTGGAAGCGTCCGTGCTGTGTCAGGATGACCTGGAGGCCGTCCGGGAGGAAGTGAGGCGCTGTTTCAGGCAGGGGGCAGCGGGCGGAGGTTACATGTTCTCCACCTGTAGCAGCATCTTCAAGGGGATGAACCTGGAGGCGGTAGTGGAGATGTATCGGTATGCAGGGGAGATGGGCGCGTACTAGGAATTCGCGTATCGTCGGAGGATATTGATGGAGCGGAAGATCGTGGCCACGGAGAGGGCGCCGCGCGCTGCAGGCCCCTATTCTCAGGCGGTGATCGCCGGGGGATTTGTGTTCACCGCCGGCATGCTCGCGCTGGATCCCCAGACAGGTGATGTGGTGGGCGAGGATATCGGTGCGCAGACTCGCCAGGCCCTGAGCAACGTGCAGGGAATCCTGGAGGCAGCAGGAAGCTCTCTGGATCGGGTGGTGAAGACCACCGTCTTTCTCAGGGACATACGCGATTTCCCTCAGATGAACGCCGTCTATGCCGAGTTCTTCCCGTCCGATCCTCCGGCGCGTTCCACTGTGGAGGTCGGCCCGCTGCCCAAGGGAGCATTGATTGAGATAGACGCTATCGCTTTGAGGTAGGAAGAGCCTCGAGCGACCCACGAGAAGTGCTGTCCGGGCGTGCACGTGCCCTGGTCGGCTCGAGGGTGGCTGGCGGTGTCACCGCGGAGACGGCTGGGGAGTGCGCGCTCAAGGTGGATTCTGGATCATGGTCTCGATGGACAGCGTACAGGGTCAGGAGGGTGCATGAGAGCGGAAGAGTACATCGCGCTGGAAGACCGGTACAACGCCCACAACTACAAGCCGCTGGATGTGGTCTTGGAGCGGGGCGAGGGGGTCTGGGTCTGGGACGTCGAGGGCAAACGGTATCTGGACTGCCTCAGTTCCTACTCGGCCCTGAACCAGGGCCACAACCATCCCCGCATTCACAAAGCGATGATGGAACAGGCGGCCAAGCTGACCCTCACGGGGCGGGCCTTCCGCAACGACCAGCTGCCCATGCTGGCCCAGGAACTCTGCGAGCTCACGGGCTACGAGATGATGTTGCCCATGAACACCGGCGCTGAGGCGGTGGAGACGGCCCTCAAGGCTGCCCGCAAATGGGGCTACGAGGTGAAGGGTGTCCCCGATGGACAGGCGGAGATCATCACCTGCGAGGGCAATTTCCATGGGCGCACTATCACCATCGTGGGCTTCTCCACGGAGGAGCAGTACAGGGAGGGGTTTGGACCCTTCACACCTGGATTCGTCACCGTTCCCTATGGAGACGCCAAGGCCCTGGAGGAGGCCATCACGCCCC
>CAYGQI010000095.1:0-4824 GCA_964351925.1 uncultured Anaerolineales bacterium
GTCTTGCCCGATCCTGACTCGCCTACCAGGGCCAGGATCTCTCCGCGCTGCACGGTGAAGCTAACGCCGTCGACAGCGCGAACGTAGCGGCGTGGCTTACGTGTTACCAGGGACCTTACCCCACGCGACAAGGGGAAGTACTTCTGGAGGTCGGCCACTCGAAGAAAGGCCTCGTCGCCCATCAGACCATCCTCGCGGCCCAGTGACAGGCGACGCGGTGGCCGGGTTCGATCTCGACCAGAGGCGGTGCTTTGTGGGCACAGATAGCCTCACGCCACTCGCACTGGCAGCGTGGCTCGAATCGGCAGCCCGGCGGCAGATCATCCAAGCGGGGCGGGGTGCCTGGAATGGAGGCCAAGGTCGAGCCCGGTTCCTCCAGGTCGGGGAAAGCTTGCAGCAAGCGCTGGGTGTATGGGTGCTGGGGGTTGTTGAAGATTACGTCGCTGCTGGCGTATTCGGCAGCGACGCCTCCGTACATGACCAGAACATCCGCGCACATCTCGGCTACCATGCCCAGATCGTGAGTGACGAGAACTAGGGCCAGGTTGAGGTCCGCTTGAAGTCGCTCCAGCAACTCCAGAATCTGCGCCTGGATCATCACATCCAGCGCTGTGGTAGGCTCGTCGGCGATGAGGACGCGTGGGTTGCAGGCCAGCGCCATAGCGATGACGGCCCGCTGGCGCATGCCTCCGCTGTACTGATGCGGATACTGACTACCCCTCGTGGCCGGGATCCCCACCAATTCGAGTAGTTCCCCGGCCCGCCGCCTGGCCGCCTGGCCATCGTTGACAATATGGTGGAGCAGAAGCGCCTCCACGATCTGGCTCTCGATAGTGCGCACCGGATTGAGGGCGTTCATCGCCCCTTGGAAGACCATCGAGATCTCGCGCCACCGCACCTTGCGCATCTCGGCCTCGCTGCGCTGCAACAGGTCCTGCCCGTCAAACAGCACCTGGCCGTTGACAATACGTCCCTCCTCCGGCAGGAGGCGCAAAAGACCCATCATCACCGTGGTTTTGCCGCAGCCGCTCTCCCCCACCAGCCCGAGCGAACAACCCCGCTCCACGCGCAAACTCAAGTTCTCGACGGCATGCAAGGCTACGCCGTCCTCGGTGAGATAGTCTACAGACAGGTCGCGTACGTCGAGGATGGACATTGTCCTAAGTCGGTTCCGTCGCCTCCCTTTCTTGCGCCGGCCGGACCGCTAGCCTCGGCGCTATCATCCTCCGGGGGTCAAACAGGTGATGGGTGCGCAGCCGCGGGTTGACAATCTCGTCCAGCGTGTTCCCGATGAGGACCAGAGATAAGCTTACCCAGACGATGGCAAAGCCGGGCGGCAGCAGGAACCACCAAGCCCGCCGACTCATCCCTCGCTCGAAGGCGAAGTTCAGCATGTTGCCCCAGCTGACCAACGTAGGATCTCCCAACCCCAAGAAGGCCAGGGTCGACTCAGCCAGGATGGCCACTGAGATGTCTAGGACCGCCTGGGCAATGACCAACGGGAGTACCTGAGGGAAGATGTGGCGCGTCATGATGCGCACGCTGCTGGCGCCGACGGAACGGGCACGCAGTACGAACTGCCGTTCCTTCACTGAGAGCACCTGCGAGCGAACCAGGCGTGCGGTGTACGTCCAGCCCAGCAGGCCAATCACCAAGATGATGTTCAGCAGACCCCGCCCCATCACGGCGATGATGACCAGCATCAACGGTAGCTCGGGGATCACCATCAAGAAGTCCACGACACGCATCAGGACGTTGCCGATGCGGCCGCCGAAGTAGCCCGCCACGAGCCCGACCGTCGTACCGATGACCATGGCCATGAATGAGGCGGTGAAACCCACGGTCAGTGAGACACGCGAGCCGTAGATGAGCTGGCTCAGCACGTCCTTGCCTGCGTCGTCGCGGCCCAGGAGATGCTGCGCATCGGGCGGAGTCAGGATCTGCTCCGGTGTAACCTGGACCCGTTCGTAGGGATCGTAGGGGGCCACCCAGGGAGCGAATACGGCCACCGACACCACCAGAAGGAGCATCAGGGCGCCAATGACGCCCATCGGCTTGCGAAGATACCTCTTGAGTGATTCTATGGCATACCTCCTATTCGGCCTTCACTCGGGGATCCAGCACCGAGTAGAGGATGTCAGCCAGGAGGTTGGCGATGATGACGCTGGCCGCCAGCAGCAGGAAAGTGCCTTGCAGCACTGGGTAGTCCCGCTTCTGTATCGACTCATACATCAGGCGGCCCAGGCCGGGCCAGGAAAAGACCGTCTCCACCTGAATGGCACCGCCCACGGTATACCCGAAGGTCAGGGCGATCATCGTCACCATGGGCAACATGGCGTTCTTGAGCGCGTGGTCCCGCAAGATGCGAAGGGTGCTCAACCCCTTGGCCTTGGCGGTCAAGATGTAATCCTCGGCCAACACCTCCATCACTCCGCTGCGCATGATCAGTATGTATTCGCCGGTGTAAACGATGGCCATGGCGATGGTGGGCATTACCAGGTGCTTACCCACGTCAATCCAATAGGTGAGCCCGTCCGCTGGTCTAAGGCCCGGGGTGACCATGCCGCCGATAGGCAGACGACCACGGCCCAGGAGGAGCACCAAGATGATCCCCATGAAGAAAGTGGGTAGCGCCCAGGTGAACAGCGCCAGCAGCAAGATGCCAGCGTCCAAGCGCGTACCCCTACGCCAGGCGCCGATCAGACCGATGGCCATGCCTGCAAGGATGGCGATGACGTCGCCTAGGAATACCAGGATCACCGTCCGCCATACGCGCTGCTTCAGCAAGTCGGCAACGCCCCCCCGGGTGGCGAAGGAGATGCCGAGGTCGCCACGCAGCAGATTGCGCAGGTAGGCGGTAAACTGGGTGTCGAAAGCACCCAGCACGTCTCCCCTCTCCAGCCGCTGCACGTCGAACCAGACCGGCTTGTCGAGTCCGAAACTGGCCCGGATACGTTCCTGCGCCTCGCGCGTCATCCGCGGGCTGTGAATTATCAACTTGATGGGATCACCAGGCAGGATGCGGAACAGAACGAAGTTGAAGAGGAGCACAGCCAGCAGGGTGATCACCGCGAAGCCAATCTTGTACAGGATGTAGTTGCTGCGTTCCATAGCCTCATCCTGCAACACGCAGCCCATGCGACCTGCGGACAGGCATCCGTGTCAGACCGCGCATGTCCCGTACGTGACTGGTTTCTAGAACAGGGGAGACTATCCTAGTCTGCCAGTCTGAACAAAAGTTCGGCCGGCTTCTACCTGCTACTGTACTGGCCTACCCTGCAGGAAGGCCCATTTCCAGAGGATGTCCCCCGCCTCCGGAGAGAAGCCGGTGAAACGGTCGCTCCGATAGGCCTGAAGGTACTTTTGGTAGGTCAGCATGATGTACGGGCGCTCCTCGAAGAGCTTCTCTTGCATCTCCCAAATCAGCTGACGGCGCGCTTCGTGATCCACAGTGGTGCCCTGCTGGAGATACATCTGGTCGAATTCCTCGTCGCAGTAGCCACTGTCGTTCCAGCCGCCCTCCTCCCGCTGATCGCAGGTGAAGATCAGCATCGCGAAGTCGGGATCGGGGTCCAGCCCCCAGCCCCAGCGGATCATGTCGAAGTCGAAGGCTGGGTACAGCGCGATCAGGCTGTCATTGTCCATCGGCGTGGGTGGAGCCGAGATGCCGATGTCGCTCAGGCCTTGGGAGATGATCTCCAAAATGCGGACATACCTGGCATCAGGCTCAGAGTACAGGCGGTACTCCAGAGGGTTGCCTTCTTGGTCTTCGCGGATGCCATCTGCGTCGGTGTCGATGTAGCCGGCCGCGTCCAGGATGGCGTTCGCCTCCTCGATGTCATAGGGGACATCCACGACGTCGCTGTTGTGCCAGTCTTTCATGGATGTGGGGATTATTGTCGAGGCTGCCTCAGCGTAGCCCAGAAATGCCACGTTGATGATCTGCTGCTTGTCAATGGCATGGGCGATGGCCAGGCGCACGGCCGGGTCGTTCAGGCTGGCTGGCTGGGTGCCATCCTCGTGCGAGTTGATGATCAACTCGTCTACCACTGTCGAGTCCTGGATCAACACCTCTATGTTGGGATCTGCCTCCAAAGTTGCCACACTGGCCGCAGGCAGGTCGTCGACGATGTCCACCTCGCCGGCCAAGAGGGCCTGCACCATGGAGTCCTCGGTAGCGTACTCTTGGTAGATGACGCGGTCAAAAGGCGGCTTGCCCTGCCAGTAGTTCTCGTTGGCCTCCAGGATCAGATACTCGCCCTCTGACCATTCTACCAGCTTGTAGGGACCGGTCCCTATGGCGGCCTCGATATCCTCGAACTCCATGATCTCCTCAGAGGACATGCCCTCCCAGACACTGCGGGGCAATATCCACACATACATCAACAGGTACTCCATGTTGCCCACGGGGTTTGATAGCGTGACCTGCAAGGTGGTGGGATCCAGCGCGACGACCTCAGCGAAGTTGGCGAGGTAGAAGCCGAAAACCTCGGGGTTGGTTTCGATGGTCCAATTGAGGCTCCAGGCCACGTCTTCGGCGGTGCAGGGAGTGCCATCGTGGAAGGTCACCCCCTCGCGGATCTTGAACGTCCAGACCAGCCCATCGTCGGAGACGGTCCAGCTCTCAGCCAGGCTGGGCCCGAATACAGCCAGCTTCGTTTCCTCAATCAGCGTATCGTAAAGCAGATTGCGGAGGGAATAATTGTACCAGCCATAGGTAGGGTTGGGCGTGTCCCAGATGTAGTCGATGCCGACGCGCAAGGTGACCGGCTCCGCCTCGGGCGGTGCCGGGGACGGGGGAGCAGGCGGTGCACAGCCGACGGC
>CAYGQI010000095.1:4924-6534 GCA_964351925.1 uncultured Anaerolineales bacterium
GGCACGGATAGGCTTGGTCAATGCCCTGCCAACTCCTGGCGAGCCTTGGCCATGATGCCGTCCAGTTCTCGCTCTCGTTCCTCCGCAAGCCGCACTGGCTCGTGCTCCGCCAAGAGCCTCTGCGCCTCCGCCTCCGCGCGCTCGACGATGCCATCTCGTCCTGCCCCATTCCACTTTTCCCAAGCCCGTCGCTCAGCCAGGCGTGGTAAGAACACCTCTCCCGCCCGCAGGTAGCGGACAGTGTGAGACTGACCCAGGTAATGGCGAGGCCCGTCCATAGCTGTGCTGACGACCTCAACGGCCAGTGTCTCGCGATCAACTGATAGACCATGTCGCACCCGGCTGACGCCAGCGGCGATCTCGTTGTCGACAACCATCTGCGCATAGGAACTCGGCACGCCTGCATCCATTTCGCCGATGCCAGACAGCTCGTCTGCCCCCGACAGGGCAGGGACCACAGCGCCCAGCGCCCGCTCATAGCCGTTCTGGAGGTCAACCACGTGGGCGTTCGTGGACAGCCCATAGACGTTCACAGGCAGTCCGTAGCGGTGGCCAGTTTGCACCGTCGCGGCGGAAGCCAATCCCATCTCCACCCCACCCGACACCGAGATGCCGGTTCGGGGCTCCATGACAGACAGTCTCCCGCAGTAAACGATGGGCAGTCCGGGCCGAACCAGTTGCGCCAGCACCACAGTGGCGAGGATCTCGATATTCTGCTGCACCAGAGAGCCTGCCAGAGACATGGGGGAGGTCGCTCCGGCGATGGGGCAAGGCACGGGTCCCAGCGGTATGCCTAACTCTGCGGTCTCCATGATCGCCTCTGCCACGTCGTCAGGGAAGAACAGTGGGCTCACCGGGGAGATGCCCAAAGTGAGCACCTCAGGCGGCGGGCCGAGGACGGCAGCCATACGGGCGATGTGGCGCACCTCGTGAGCACTATGCACAGCTGGCCCCTGCACCGGTTTGGTGGTGTTGGACACCGTGTACCGATACATGGCCAGTGACACCAGGGGCCCAGGCACGTCCTGGGGAGTGAATAGCGGGGTGATGGTCGAGACACTGTCCAGAGCATCCAGAAGGAGAGTGCTGTCGCGGACGTCCTGCACTGTGGCTGGACGCCGCTGGTCCGACACGGTATCATGAACGTCACGCGCACCGCCGACGTTGTGCCAGTGTAGCGAGCCGTCTCCGATCACCACCGGTTGGCCGTCCCGGCCGCGGATGGTCACCTGTCTGGGGCATCCGCCCAGACGCTGCTCGACTAGATCAGGCGGCAGGAGGATCCTGTCGCCTCGGCCTGTAGCACCCGCTCCCATCAGAAGTGCGCGAGCCTTGCCATGGGTCAGTATGATGCCGACCTCACTAAGGACGCGCAATGTTGCCAGGTGGATCGGTTCGACCTCATCGGCCGTCAAGACAGTGAGTCGGCCCATGGCACCGACGCTCCTCGCCACAAGTACCGGTGTTATCATTGTTAGATGTCGAGGGTAAGCGGGCCCGTCAAGTGCTCGTTAGCTGCCGGTTGTCATCTCCCTCCCGCTAGGAGGATCACCCCTCTGCGCAGCCAAGTGTCGGATCTGTCAGGCGTGGCGTCCATGTTACCACAATTC
>CAYGQI010000096.1:0-3228 GCA_964351925.1 uncultured Anaerolineales bacterium
TGGCGAGGGCGTCCAGATGGGGTGTGTTCGCCGTCTCCAATTCGGTCATGCCGCCAGGCTGGAGGGGCACGCCCCCCAGGCCGTCCAGGACCAGAAGCACGATCTTCGTGTCGCTGGGAATCGCCAGCGATGAGATGACTGTCTGGTCAGCCACTGGAGGCATCCTCAGTCCTGTCTTCGAGGGCTTCTACGCCGGGCAGGACTCTGCCCTCCAGGAACTCCAGCGATGCTCCACCGCCCGTGGATACGTGGGTCATCTTCTCCGCCAACCCAGCTTGTTGGAGAGCGGCGATGGAATCACCGCCTCCCACTATCGTGGTGGCTGGGCCACTGGCCAGGCTGCTCGCCAGCGCCATGGTGCCGGCGGCGAACCTGGGAAACTCGAATACGCCCATGGGGCCATTCCAGACTACTGTTCCAGCCGACCTGAGTCTGTCCTCGAAGAGGCCCACGGTTCTCGGTCCGATGTCCAGTATGCGCCATCCAGGCGGCACCTGCTCCACGCCGACCGTTTGCGTATTAGCGTCTTCGGCGAAGGCGTCGGCCACAACTACGTCCACAGGCAGAACCAGCTTCCCGCCCGCTTGCGCGAGTATGTCCTTCGCGAGAGCTAGACTATCATCCTCCACGAGGGATTCTCCCACCTGATGCCCCTGGGCCTTGAGAAAGGTGTTGGCCATGCCTCCGCCCAACAGCAGAAGGTCGACCTTGTTCAGCAGGTTGCGGATGACGCCGATCTTGTCGGACACCTTGGCGCCGCCCAGCACGGCTACGAAGGGCCGGGTCGGATTTGCCAGTGCATCCCCTAACATCTGTAGTTCCCGCTCCATGAGGAGGCCAGCCACCGACGGCAGGTACTCGGTCACCCCGGTTGTTGACGCGTGGGCGCGATGGGCGGTACCGAAGGCATCGTTCACGTACACATCCGCGAGGGAGGCCAGTTGCCTGGCGAAGCCCTGGTCGTTCTCCTCTTCCTCCGGATGGAATCGCAGGTTCTCCAGCAGGAGCACCTGTCCAGGCTGCAAGCTCTTTGTTGCCCTCTCCACCTCGGGCCCCACACAGTCATCTACCTTGACCACTTCCTGGCCCAGGAGTTCCGACAGGCGTCGGCCGACGGGATCGAGCCTCAGATCCTCTTGGACCAGTCCTTTGGGTCGCCCCAGGTGTGACATCAGAATCACTGCTGCTCCCCGGTCCAGCAAATACCGGATGGTGGGCAACACAGCGCGAATGCGCGTGTCATCAGCAACTTCGCCGTTCTCCAGCGGCACGTTGAAATCCACTCTGACCAGGACACGCTTGCCCTTGACTGAGATGTCCCTCACTGTTTTCTTGGCCACGTTCCACTCCCCACGTCGTTTGAGAAAGTAGACAATAAGGCCAGCCGGTGCCGGCAGGTGGCGGGACTTCGCTATGCGAATCGCAGCGGGACCCGGCCTACAACCTCTCCGCCACGTAGTTGGCGAGGTCCACCAAGCGCACCGAGTAGCCCCACTCGTTGTCATACCAGGCGACCACCTTGACCATGTTGCCCAGCATGACCTGTGTGTACTCAGCGTCCACGATACTCGAGCGCGAATCGCCCTTGAAGTCCACCGAGACAAGGGGCTCCTCGCTGTAGCCCAGGATGCCCTTCAGTTGTCCCTCCGCCGCTTCCTTGAAGACTCGCCGCAGCTCGTCCGTGGTCGTCTCTCGTTCTACCTCGACGGTGAGATCGATGAGGGACACGGTCGAGGTAGGCACGCGAATGGCAAAGGCATCGAGCTTCCCAGTCAACTCCGGGATGACCACACCTATGGCGCGGGCAGCTCCTGTGCTGGTGGGAACGATGTTCATGGCTGCTGCTCGAGCGCGCCGGAGGTCCTTGTGTCCTACGTCCAGGAGGCGTTGGTCGCCGGTGTAGGCGTGGATGGTGGTCATGAATCCCTTTACGATCCCAAAGCGATCATTGACGATCTTCGCCACCGGTGCCAGGCAGTTGGTCGTGCATGAAGCGTTGGAGATGACGTGGTGTTTCTGAGGGTCGTAGGACTCCTCGTTAACCCCAAGGACGATGGTGATGTCCTCCTTCTTGGCGGGCGCACTGATGAGGACCTTCTTGGCCCCCGCCTGGATGTGAGCAGCCGCCTTGGGGCCTTCCGTAAAAACGCCGGTGGACTCGATAACGACCTGAACGCCCAAGTCCCTCCATGGTAGTTTGGCAGGGTCGCGCTCGGCAAGAACACGGATCGCACGCCCATCGACCATCAAGTCGCTGCCCTGTGCTTCTACAGATCCGTGATAGGTGCCGTAGTTGGTGTCGTACTCGAAGAGGTGAGCGTTGGTGGCCGCGTCGAAGAGGTCGTTGACGGCTGCCACTTCCAGCTTGTCTGGATACTTCTCCCGTATGATCCTCAGAGCCTGCCGTCCCACGCGCCCAAAGCCGTTGATGCCTATCTTCGTAGTCATGCTGCCCCGTTTCTCCTTTCCTCAGACACTTGGACTCTGTTCTGTTGCGGCCATAGCCACGGCTGCTGCCCCCAGCAGGCCGACCTCTTCCCCCAGTTCGGCGCACTTGATCTCCACAGCCGCAGCTGTCGCTGGAAACGCTCGACGATCCACGGCGCGCCGGACTGGGTCGAAAAGGCGTGGCCCCATCTTGGTCAACCCGCCGCCGATGACCAGAAGCTGGGGGTTCAAGACATTGACCAGATTGGCCATGCCCACGCCCAGGTAGATCATGGCCGCATCGATGATCTCCCTCGCCTCTCCATCACCCTGTTCTGCTGCTTGAGCTACCATCTTGGCAGTGATACGATCCAGGTCGCCGTCGGCCAGTTCGGCGAAGAGCATCGGCGTTCCGCGCGCGACCCTCTCTCGGGCCTCGCGGGCGATGGCTGTGCCAGAAGCCAGCGCCTCGAGACATCCTCGGTTCCCGCAGCCACAACGCGGTCCGTGGGGTAGGATGGTCATGTGGCCGACTTCTGCGGCTGCGCCCGTGGCGCCCCGATACAGTCGCCCGTCCAGGATGAAGCCGCCTCCGATACCTGTGCTGGCGGTGACGTAGATCATGTGGTCCACGCCGCGCCCGGCCCCGAAGCGGTGCTCGGCAAGGGCGGCGGCGTTGGCGTCGTTCTCCAGCGAGGTGGGCAGGCCGAACTCCTCTTGGATCATTCGCCCCAGGGGGACGTCACGCCAGCCGGGTAGATTGGGTGGTGCCGTCACCACTCCCCTTCGGGCGTCTATGGG
>CAYGQI010000096.1:3328-6518 GCA_964351925.1 uncultured Anaerolineales bacterium
GTGTCAAGCGGCCCAGGTGGGTGCGCCCGGGCATCCTACCGCCTGAGGATGCCCTTATGCTTTCCGTGTCGGCCGCGATAGGCGTGATATCGCTGGCCCGCGGTCCACCGGCTCGACGCAGTGGTCTCCAGTCACATCATCCTTGGCCAGGGACGGAAGCATGCGTGTCACAGGAAGGTGCAGCTTGCCTGCGGTCGTGCCGCCCGGGGGACACCGGTCCTGTGAAATCGAGCGGTTTGTGGTAGAATAGCCAGCGGAGTCGGTCGGAGCAACTGGGCGTCGGAGGTCGTGGATGTCTCTAGCGGAGCTGGACGGCAGTGGCAAGCGAGTTCTCATGTTCGGAGGCAAGGGTGGGGTGGGAAAGACGACCTGCTCTGCTACCACTGCCCTGCACTGCGCCTCGCTGGGACGAAGAACCCTCATCATCTCCAGCGATCTCACCCCCTCTCTCTCCGACATCTTCGAGCTGGACGTGGGGCCCACGGAGAAGACCGTCCCGGGGGTCGACAACCTTGATGCCCTGGAGATAGGTCCCGATGAAGTGATGAAGAGGTGGAAGAAGAAGTTCGGCCCGGAGATCTACGAGGCTGCCTCCTCGCTGGTAGACATGGAGTACGACGAGCTCATCGACTACGTGGCCCTTGCCCCGGGTATCCAGGAGGAGTTCTTGCTGGACTACGTCCTGGAGCGGGTCAAGGATGGCTCCTATGACATCATCGTGTGGGACACGGCGCCGGCGGGGGACACCCTGCGCCTCCTGGAACTTCCGTACAAGTTCATCGCCCACCTGAAGACGGCGCCCAAGGTGTACATGCGGGCCAGGGATGCCCTCAAGCTGAAGAAGGTGCCCTTCCTGGATCTCATCGAGAGCTGGAAGGCCCTGGCGGAGGAAGTGACCAGCTTCATGAGGGACCCTGCTAACACAGAGTTCATCCTGGTCACCATCCCAGAGGGGTTGGGGGTCTATCAGGCCAGAAGGCTGGTGAAGGAGTTCCACCGTTTTGGGCTGGAGATCCGCTACATACTGGTCAACTACGTGATTCAGAACCCCGACAGCCCGTTCAACCGACAGCGGATGGAGATGCAGCACAAGTACATCCAGATGCTGCACGACGAGTATGGGGGCGGTAGGAAGGTCATCGAGGTGCCCTTGTTCCCCTACGAGATCAAGGGTGTGGAGAGGCTGAGAGAGCTGGAGCAGGTGTTGTTTTCTTCCTGACTGAGCGTGGAGCCAGTCGAGGGACACCGCCGTGTTTAGGAGGGCGCTACTCCTCTCCCGCCGGAGAGAAGTACAGCCGGGTACGGGCAATACTTTTCACCTGGTTCGCCAGACCAAGTTCATCGAGGACCTCGTCGGGGCGGCCCGTGCCCTGCTCACCAGCTCGCAAGCGCATCCCCAGGACGCAGTGGCCCACCTCTTGCGTTTCCTGCCAGACCTTCTCCAAAAGAGGACGCAGATCGTACCCCTTTCCCCGGCGCGCACGCGGTAGCTGATCGCTACCCAGCAGAGAGGTGATTCGCTCCTCCAACTGGCGTGTGTCCTCGCTGACAGCCACCGTAGCCAGGTACTCGGCTCCCTGTACCTGCGTCTGGAGGGCAGGGAGGGTGGCGTAGACCTCTTGCACCTCGACCAGGGTAACTCCCACGGGAAGCTGTCTGTTGACCGCTGTGGCGAAGTCAAGGGGCGCCAGAGGTCTTTCGAGCATCACGTCCATCATCTCCCTCTGGCCCGTGATGCCCACCGCCAGGGGCGCGGCGAAGGAGATCTTGGGCCGGGGATTGTAGCCCTGGGAGTGGAGCAGCGGCACTTCGGCGCGGCGCAGGGCGCGCTCCCAGAGGCGCATCAGGTCGAGGTGGGAGATATACTTCACCTCCTCTCCCTTGGCAAAGGTCACTCTGAGGCGCTGTGGCTCCGTCGTTGGTTTCATCGCTGATTCATCTTCGTTTCGCCCGGCTGGCCGGCGTCCTGCAACACACCGCCACAGCCCCACCCGGCCTGGCGCATGGCTTCAGCATCCCTGGGGAAGGTCTCCAGGATACCGCAGGTTTGGCACTGGCCTTCACGGCAGTCGAAGGTGATTTCCCCCTGGAGGCTGCGGTGATACTCAGCGACGAGGAATTCCTTGCTCACGCCTGTGCTGATGTGATCCCAGGGTAGGGTCTCCTCCAGGGGTCGCCTCCGGTGGGCGTAGAAGGCGGGGTCCAATCCCTGGCTGGCAAAGGCGTCCCACCAGCGTTGCACGTCGAGGGCCTCGCTCCAGGCGTCGAACCTGGCCCCGCGGCGCCAGGCGTCCCGAATGACCTGGCTCAGGCGGCGGTCTCCGCGGGAGAAAGCGGCCTCCAGGACACTGGTCTGCGGGTCGTTCCAGCTGAGCTTCAGGCCCCGGCCCCTGATCAAGCGCCGCAGGAGATGGTGTTTCTCCTCCAGCGAGTCGCTCTGCTCCAGCGGCGACCACTGGAACGGGGTGTGGGGCTTGGGGATGAAGGTGGAGACGCTGACACTGAGTTGAGCCCTGTTGCCGCGGGCACGGCGGCCGATGGAGAGAACCTGCTTCACCAGGACGGCGATGGCCTCCACGTCTTCCATGGTCTCCGTGGGCAACCCGACCAGGAAGTAGAGTTTGATGCGGTCCCAACCGCTTTCGTACGCAGCCGCTGCCGTGCCCAGGATCTCCTCGTGGCTGATGATCTTGTTGATGACCTGTCTCAGACGGTCGCTGCCTGCCTCGGGTGCGAAGGTGAGACCGGTTTTGTGGCGTCCCTGGAACATCCCCGCCAGCCGGAGGGAGAAGGAGTCCATACGCAGACTGGGCAAGGAGATAGACGTGTAGCTGGGGCCGTGCCGGTTCAGCAGTTGCTCCACCAGATGCTCGATGCCCACGTAGTTGCAGGAACTCAGGGAGACTAGCGCCAGCTCTTCGTAGCCCGTGGCCGCCAGGAGTTGGTTTGCGGTGGTCAGGATCTCCTCCAGCGGACGCTGCCGGAGGGGGCGGTAGATCATCCCCGCCTGGCAGAAGCGACAGCCCTGGGTGCAGCCCCGCTGGATCTCGATGGTGGCCCGGTCGTGAACGGCCTCCACGAAGGGCACCACCACCCTGGTTGGCGCCGGAGGTAGGATGTCCACGATGCACTTGGTGACCACCGGCCGGGCGCTGGGATGGGTCGGAGAGACCTCCCGCACCGTGCCGTC
>CAYGQI010000097.1:0-2893 GCA_964351925.1 uncultured Anaerolineales bacterium
GGCGCCGGCGTTGCACAACCTCCAACCAACAACGCCACCAGGGCAATCATGGATAGTACAGCCAAGGCTTGCTTTCTCACTTCTTTTCCTCCTTCGTGGTTAACACGACATTTCGACCTATCACACTACAGCCAGACTTGTGTGCTCCTTCCTCGACCACCCCCTTTCTCTACAATGGCAAGTCAGCTCTCACAACGGCCTCCGCGATCAGTGGACATCTGAGGCGCCTACCGCGTTGTTCCCAATCGCGGCACTGACCACGGCACTGGTGACCGTATTATACACGACCTGCTCGGGCCTGTCTACTTCGGACCGCCATCTCTCGGAGCTCGCGCCCTAGAAGTCGGGCGTCAGCACGATCCTCCTCATCAGGGTTGTGGAGTGAGCCTCTTCGAACACGTCTGCGATCTGACTCATCGGCCTGGTCTCCACGAAAGGCTCCAGTTGCACCTTGCCGTCGAGAACCATCTGCAGCACTATGGGGTAGTACTCCGGGAGGCAGCCCCAAGTCCCGATGATCTCGGCGTCAAACGCCATGAGCCTGGACATGGAGTACTCGTTGACATTGGTCGAGAACCCAACCCACACCAGCTTGCCAACGAAACCCAGGAGGGCCAGAGCGATCTCCTGAGCAGCTCTCGATCCCGTCATCTCGAAGATCTTCCAACCCCAATTAGACGGCAGGCCATGCTCCTTGCACAGGTCACGGAACTCATTGCGGATGTCGCCGGCGCTCTTGTCTGTGGAGTTGATCACGTAGTCGGCCCCATACTCCAGCGCCCTTTGCAGCTTATCAGGATGACGTGCGATACCTACCACTGCCTCGGCGCCCAGGGCCTTCAAGACTTGTGACATGAACACTCCAAGTCCGCCGGTAACACCCAGTATGATGCAGCGATCTCCTTTCTGCACATCTGCTCGCAGCGCCGCCTGGTAGGGACTCGTCACCGCGTCCGCGACCACCGCCAGCCACTCCAGCGGCATCCCCTTGCGCTCTTTGACAGGGCACAGATCCATCGCCGGAACCACGATGTGGCTGGAGAAACCTCCGTAGATGCCCAGGCTATTGCCGGGCATCTTCTGGGCCAGACACCGGTTGCCGCGACCCATGTGGCAGATTGGGCAGTTGCGGCAGGGCATCACCGCGGGGATGATCACCTCCTTGCCGACCCAGTCCTTCTCTCCGGCAACCACCTTACCGCTTATCTCGTGCCCCAAGGTCAAAGGCGGCTTGGTCACTGTGGGGACCCCGTCGTAGAAATACCCCAGGTCTGTGTGGCAGACGCCGCATCCAGCGATCTCCACCAGGACCTCACCAGCCTTCAGCTCCGGCACGGGGATGCTGGTTCTCTCCAGCTTCCCAGGGGTGACCTCACCGGTCTCTCTGTCTTTGACAGTGGGCTGCACCATCTGCCAGGTCTTGATCTCTTTCGGTACACTAGCCATTATTCCTTCACCTCCTTCATACCGATACTCCGTCTTTCTTTTCGATCTCGTCTGCCTGTGATTCCGCGGCGAATAGCGCCGCTCCAAAGGCCCCCATCTCCTGGGGATGCGGCGCGACCTCCACGTCAACGCCGGCACGCTCGCCAATGATCTCCGCGACGATAGGATTGTAGGCCACAACCCCGCCACTCATGATCACACGACCCGTCAACCTCTCCATCTCCAGGATACGCTTGGCTACGGAATTGAACAGTCCCCGGACAAGGTCCTCCAGCCTCTCCCCTCCTCTTATTCGATCCAGAACCTCGGTGGCGGTGAACACCGTGCAGAAGCTGCCCAATTCCGTACCCGCCGTGGATCTCCTGGCCAATCCCTCCAGTTCGCTCACGGGGATGTCCAGCTTGTAGGCCATCTCCTCCAAGAAGGCTCCGGTGCCGGCCGCACACTTGCGGTTCATCTTGAAGCTGGTCTTCCGGCCCGACGCATCCAGTTTGATCACCTTGTTGTCCTGGCCGCCAATATCTATCACCGTGATCTCTTCTGGATAGTAGTAGTGACAACCTGTGGAGTGACAGCTGATCTCGGTCTTGCTCTCCTGGGCAAAAGACACGCTCCGCCTGCCGAAGCCGGTAGCGAAGATGATCCCCACATCAGCCCGCTCCAGGCCAGCGCGCTTCAGAGCTTCGTTCAGTGCGCTCTCTGCCGATTCCATGAGGTTAGCACCGGACCTGCGCACGAAACTACCCAGTATGTCCCTGTTTCGGTCTATGATCACGGCCTTGGTCGTGGCGGTCCCGCAGTCCAGGCCGGCGAAGTATCTCCCGTCCAGGTCCATTCCCCTGTCCAACAGACCTACTTTCTCTCCTCGAGCTGCTCCATGAAGGCCTCGATGTTGGTCCTGGTGGTCTCCTCCGAATACATCCTGAGGTCATTCAAGTCGCCGTCGATGATCAAAGTCGGAATGCCCAGCTTCTCCTCCAGCCTTTGAGGCATCCCGTACCTGGCGTTGGAGTTGTTGGGACAGGTCTTGGAATCGTGGAAGATGATCCCATCAACCTGGAAGTCCCTCACCATCCTCTCCACGTAAGCCTCTTTCGTCGGCTCGCTGCGGTTGATGAAGATCTCGATGTAGGCCTGGGCCATGCTCTCGAAGGGCCTGCGCTCGTCAAAAGCGCTGAAGATCCAGCTGTTACAGTAGGTTGATACCACCACGCACGCATCCAGTTCAGAGAACTGCTCCGACAAGGCGCGCAGCTTGCCCCAGATGGGCATCCCGTCCCAGTAGATGCGGAAACGCTCGCCCTCGACAGCGGCTACACCATCCACAACCCGCTGTTCCAGCTCCGCCTTGAGCACCTGGTAGTAATCTATCGGCTCCTGGGTGGCTCGCAGACAGACCGCCGGCCCCATCTGAATGCACCCGTCGAAGAAGGTCCAGGGGGAGGGC
>CAYGQI010000097.1:2993-6506 GCA_964351925.1 uncultured Anaerolineales bacterium
TTGTAGGCCAGCACGTCGGGCCTGGGCACGCTCTCGATGCCCGGATAAGCCTTGGAGAGAGGCGTCTCGCCTTTGAGATAGCAGCCCACGTCGCTGGTGAGGTAGGAGCAAATCTCGGGCGAGTAGCCCATGGCGTTGGCCACCGGTATATACTCCATGGCCAACCTGGTGGAGCCCAGCATCGCTCCATGGTTCTCGGGGTAGTGTATCGTGAATCCGAAGGAGCTCAGCAGCTCGGCGGGGCCCACGCTCGTACACCACGCGATCTTCCCCTCCTGCTCTCCCTTGGAAATGCGATCCATCCTGTAGAAATAGTCCCGCATCCCAGCGTTCAGTTGCTTGGCCGCCTCTATCGGTTTGCGCAGCAACTTCTTCTCAGACATTGTATCCTCTCGCGACTGGCGTCACAGCGCCTCTGCCACCACCTCGGTGATGTCCATCACCCTCATCCGCTGCTTGCGCTCCCTCTGGAGCTTGGCAGCGGCCAGCTTGAGGTTGCTCTTGCAGGTGGGGCAGGCCGACACGATCACCTCGGCACCCAGGTCCATGGCCTCGGCCACGCGCTTCTCGGCCAGGATGGAACTCAATGCCCCGTCATAGCCCTTCAGTCCACCCCCTCCGCCGCAGCACTTCGCCAAAGCGCGGTTCAGCTTAAACTCCATCAACTCCAGCCCGGGGATGGCCTTGAGCACATTCCGCGGCGGTTCGTAAATACTCATGTGCCGGCCGATATCGCACGGATCGTGATAGATCACCTTGCTCGGGAACTCCCCCTTGAACTTCAGCTTGCCCTCGGAGATCAGTCTCTCCATGTATTCGACCGCGTGCAGCACCTCCACATCGAAGCCGGCGTGTGCACGATATAGGTCACGCAGTGTTCTGTGGCAGCCGGCGCAGGTCGTGACTATCATCTTGGGCTTCAACTTGGAGAACGTCTCTACGTTCTTCTTCATGCATGCCTGGAAGGTGGCCTCATCGCCGACGAGGTGCGCCACGTATCCGCAGCAGTTCTCCTCCTCTCCCAGTGCGGCGTACTTCACGCCCAGGCTGTCCATCAACTGCATCATGGAGGGCACGATGTACAGATCCTGGTAGGAACCGGTGCAGCCGAGATAGAGGAGGACATCCACTCCTTCGGGTGGGGCGATCCTCTCCTTGTAGTCGGAGGGATAGGTCTCCGTTCGCTTTGCCGCAAGCTCACCGAAGGGGTTACCCTCTTCCTTGAGGCTCTCCACCATGGGTACGAAGACCTGGGGAAGATAGCCGGCCTCCACCAGCCGCTGGCGGGCAGCACCCACAATCGCCGCAACCTCCAAGCCGGCCGGGCACGTGGCCTTGCAGTTCAGGCAGGTAGTGCACTGGTAGAAGCTGGCTGCCAACTCCTGCGAAGGCTCCACAGCACCGGTCATCAGGTTATAGGCCAGGATGACGTGGCCTCTGGCGTTCCGTGACTCCAGAGCGGTCTCGGCGAAGATGGGGCAGCCCAGACGGCAGAACCCACATTGGATGCACGCCAGTATCTCGTCGTCGGTAGGCTTCCCGTAGCTCTCCACCTCCTCAGGCTTCTCCAGCAGGTCCGTGAAGGCGAAGTAGTCGTAGATATCGCCGACCAGATCATCCAGGCCCATCTTGCCAGGGTTCAGAATGCCATTGGGGTCGAGGGCCTGCTTGATACTGCGCATCACATCCTGACCAGTGCCCAACTCCTTCACCATATATGGTGACTTGGCCATGCCGGTGCCGTGCTCGGCGGTCAGTGTCCCGCCCAGTCGCAAGGTCAGCTCGACGAAATCCTTCGCAATCTCCCTGCCCTTCTGCCAGTGTTCGGGCTTCCGCGCGTCCAGCAGAAGCACAGCATGGATATTGCCGTCCCCCACGTGTCCAAAACTGGCGATCCTGAAGCCGTGCTTCTCCCCCACCTCTTGAATACCCTTGATCACGGCCGGGATCTTGCTGACAGCCACGCCAAAGTCCTCGACCAGGGGTATCAGACGCTCACCCCTGGCCACCTTGGACAAGGCCGCCACCAACCCTGAACGAGCCGCCCAAATCTTGGCCATCTCCTGGGCATTATCGGTCCATTGCATGCCAATCTGGTTGTGCTTGTCGGCGATCTTGCTGATCCGCTCCATTTGCTTTTCGACGAGCACCCTCTCGCCGTCCACCTGGATGAACAGCATACACCCCACCTCGTCGGGGATATCCAGCCCCATTACCTCCTTGACCACGCCCAGGGATACCCTGTCCAGAACTTCACACTTCGCAAGGGGAATGCCCTGGGTGAGGATCTCGGTAACTGCGGCTCCCGCCTCTTCCAGGTCCTTGAAGCGGATGGTGGTGAAAGCCACATACTCAGGCATGGGCAGGATCTTAGCGGTGATCTCGGTGACTACGCCCAGCGCCCCCTCTGATCCGACGAAGACGTGCGTCAGGTCGAAGCCCGAGGAACTCTTGGGAACCGTGGTGCCGGTCCTGATCACCCGCCCATCGGCGAGGACGACCTCCAACCCCATGATCCAATCCTTGGTACCCCCGTACTTCACGGCCCGCTCACCGCTGGCGTTGGTCGCCACCGTGCCTCCAATGGACGCCAGAACCCCGCTGCTAGGGTCTGGAGGATAGAAATGCGTGGGCGCCAGGGCGGCGTTCAGTGCAGCCAGAATAACCCCTGGCTCCACCACCACGTATCCGTCCTCCCTGTTGATCTCCTTGATCTTGTTCATCATGGACAGATCGAGGACGATGCCTCCCGTAGGAGCGAGGACAGCTCCCGTCACACTAGTCCCCGAGCCTCGCGGGATCACCGGTATCCTGTGCTCATTGGCCAAGGCCATGATCTTCGACACCTGGTCGGTGGAATGGGCGAAGACGATGGCTTCGGGAACGCCGACGTGAACTGACATGTCGCGAGAGTAGGCCATCAACTCGACCTCGTCCGCACGAACGTTCTCCTCGCCCACGATCTTCTGCAGTTCCTTTACGTACTCCATGAGCTTGCCTCCTTCACTCCGGGAAAAGGTCACGTGGCCAGATAACCGCCGTCCACGTAGATGGACTGGCCGGTGATGAAGTCCGACGCATTCGAGGACAAAAAGAGCACCGCCCCCACAATCTCCTCGGGTTCAGCCACCCGACCTTTGGGGACAGCGCTCAGGTACTTCCCGGCACGCTCGGCGTCGGACCACAGAGGTTTGCTGAAATCGGTCCTGGTCAGGCCGGGCCCCACTGCGTTCACACAGATGTTATGGGGCGCCCACTCTGCGGCCATACACATGGTCAGCATCCTAAGAGCAGCCTTGCTTGCATTGTAGGCCCCCAGGCCCACGCTTCCTCGTTCTGCTCCCACCGTGGTGATGTTAATGATCTTCCCTCCCCCTTGGGCGATCATCTGTCTCGCAGCGGCGCGACTCAGGAGGAACGGTCCTCTGCAATTGGTATTGAATATGCTGTCCCAATGCTTCTCCTTGAATTCTAACAGGGGGGCCAGATAGCTTGCCGCGGCGTTGTTGACCA
>CAYGQI010000098.1:0-1420 GCA_964351925.1 uncultured Anaerolineales bacterium
AGTAGGTCTGGAGGGCTGATCACAGAGAGCTGGTACGTGGTGAGAGCCGGCATCGCGCCAGATTGAACCGGTCCCGGGAGCCGCGGGCGAAAAGGATCCGGTCTTTATCGGGTTCGGTAAGCTGTGCCGGTTGGCCACCGTTAAGCGGCCAGGGCATCGCCTCGCTGCCCTTGCGGGGCTGTACTCGCGGAGAGAGAGGCCGGTTCTGCCGCCTCGCGATACTGGTGCGAGGAGCTGCATGGGGCAGGCTGGCCTAAGTAGGGTGGTACCGCGGGATCGCTGTGGGTCTCGTCCCTATGGGACGAGGCCTTTTGTTATACCTATACCGTGCCGCCGGTACTCGGGCGGAATCCTGGCTTGACGAAGGAGGACAACATGGCGCAGAGACTGGCATCACCGGATGAAGACTTCTCGGCCTGGTACAACGACGTAGTTCTGAGGGCGGACCTGGCCGACTACTCTCCGGTCCGTGGATGTATGGTCATCAAACCTTACGGCTACGAGCTCTGGGAGGCGGTGAAGGGTGGTTTGGATCACCGCTTCAAGGAGACAGGGCACGTAAACGCCTATTTCCCGCTTTTTATACCGATGAGCTTCCTGGAGAAGGAATCGGAGCACGTGGAAGGCTTCTCGCCACAGCTGGCTGTGGTGACGCACGGTGGAGGAAAAGAACTGGAAGAGCCTCTGGTGGTCAGGCCGACTTCGGAGACCATCATTGGCCACATGTATGCCCAGTGGGTTCACTCATACAGGGATCTGCCCATACTCATCAATCAATGGGCCAACGTGGTGCGGTGGGAACTGAGGACCAGGCTCTTCCTGCGCACGATGGAGTTCCTGTGGCAAGAGGGCCACACGGTTCACGCCACCTACGAAGAAGCCCAAGAGGAGACCCTGCGCATTCTGGATCTCTATGCGGATTTCGCCCGCAGCGACGCCGCGATTCCGGTGCTCCTGGGGCGGAAGTCGGAGGCGGAGAAGTTCCCTGGGGCCTTGGCCAGCTACTCCATCGAAGCGATGATGGGAGACAAGCGGGCCCTCCAGGCCGGTACGTCTCACAACCTGGGCCAGAACTTCGCCAAGGCCTTCGACGTTACTTACCTCGACCAGAACAACGAGACGCAGTACTGCTGGGGCACCAGCTGGGGAGTGAGCACCCGCATGGTGGGAGCGATCATCATGGTCCACGGAGATGCCCAGGGCCTGCGGCTCCCTCCTGTGATTGCCCCCATCCAGATCGTGGTGGTCCCCATCTACAAGGGAGACGACGACAAGCGAGTGGTGATGGAGAGTGTGACCGGGCTGGCAAAGGAACTGAAGGATGCCGGGCTGCGAGTACATCTCGACGGCCGCGAGGAATACACCCCGGGCTGGAAGTTCAACGACTGGGAGATGCGCGGCGTACCGCTGCGCATAGAGG
>CAYGQI010000098.1:1520-2812 GCA_964351925.1 uncultured Anaerolineales bacterium
GAGTGCGAGGCCACCATCCAGGAAGAGACCAAGGCCACTTCGCGATGCATACCTCTGGATCAGGAAGCTGGCGAGGGTAGCTGCGTCCATTGTGGCGCCAAGGCCACGGAGCGTGCCTACTTTGCCCGAGCCTACTGAGCGGATATCCAGACCTCGTAGCTGATAGCTGGACCGGCTCGGCCACCGAAGTCGCGGATCATGACGTAGTATGTGCCACTGGACGGAGCCGTCCACACGATGGAGGACGCGAAGGTTTGGTCGCTGGCGTCGTCATCGTAGTCCAGTTCAACCCCGGCTTCGTCGTAGAGGTAGATGATTGTGTCACAGCCGGCCTCTAAGCTTCCGGTCTGAATCGTATACTCCGCTCCCTCCTCTGCGTCGAAGGAGACGTAGTCCACGTCGTTCGAGGTGTGAAAGGTGTGCGCCTGTCGTGCGCCATCGCTCTCGATGGGGCTGGCCTCGCTGAGGGTGTCATCAGGCTCGTACTCGTCCGCACCTTCGGCGAAGGCGCTCTCCCGGACGGTGACGGAGTAGTTGGCGTCGATGCCGGTTGCATCGCCGGCCAGGTCTTCGACCATCACGCAGTACCGTCCGTTGCTGGGCGCCACCCACACCAGGCGCGGGGCCAGCGTGTCGAGCGACGCGTCGTCGTTGCGAGCCAGCTCTTGACCCTCACTATCGTACAGATACATGATCGGGTCAATATCACCCCCCAGATCCTGCGTCTCGATGGTGTAGGCGTTCCCAGCGGTGGCCTCGAAGCAGAGGTAGTCTTCGTCTCCCTGGATGTGCAGGTTGTGCGTCTGCGGCTGACCATCAGTGGTGATGGGTGCTGCTTCCGCGATACTGTCGTCGGGCTCCTCCGGGTCCGCACCCTCCAGGGGCAGGGTCGTGGGCGCAGGCGCGGCGGCTACCGCGGTCGCAGGCATAGTCGGGCTCGGTACCGCCGGTGGTGCGGTCGGTTGGGAGAGCCGAACGCTGTCCAGCATGCTCCGGAAAACCGGCTCATACTCCAGCCACGCCTCACTGGGCGCAGCGGCGGCGAACACATAGGCGTGCTCGTAGGCGACCACGGCAGCCACCCAGCCCCTCAGGGGCCCGCCGGTACTGCCGAACTCGCCCTCGACCGACATGAGCGTCCCGTCGTAACCGTCGATAGAGGGGGCGAGCATCTCTCCGAACTGCAGCCGCCCATAGGTGCTGGCGAGTAACCCGCTCACATTGTCCAGTATCTCGTCCGGTGCGTCTGTTCCCACTTCCGAGGTTGTACTGACGATCGCCGCGAAGCTCGT
>CAYGQI010000098.1:2912-4192 GCA_964351925.1 uncultured Anaerolineales bacterium
TCGGGGCAGAAGAGATCGTCGCTCTTAACCTCTGCGCCGCAATGGGGACATTTCATACCTTCTTACCTCGAACTACCTCTGCGAATTCTCCTCTTCCTGTTCCTGATCTCCATCGGCCTGGTCTTGCATCAATTGCTGGTAGTCCAGACCGCAGCCGGCACAGTAGTTGAGCCCGGCCTTCATCTGGGAGTGGCACTCGGGACAGACCGTGATCAGGCGAGCTCCACACTTCTCGCACAGTTCCGACTCGGCGCTGCTCTGAAAGCCGCACCAGTGGCAGCGTCCATCGGGCGAGGACAAACCCGCGTGGTTGGCGCCACACCGGTCGCAAAAGCGCATGCGGACCTCCAGTCTGGACCCGCAGCGTGGGCAGTACTTGGCTAGAGGTTCCTCGACCATGATCGTCTCTCAGGAAACCAATTCTAGCACGGCCTTCCGTTGTCCGGCAACCAGTCTAAACCCTCCCGGAGGTTCGCGGCGCACCCTCATATCTGGCTGAGGACGTAGATCATGACCAGTACACTGACTATGACGAGGGCGATCATGAGGGCCAGACTGGGGTCCAACTTGGGTGCGGATCGTTTACCTTGCTCTTCGCTCCCTTGGAGTCCCCGCACCACCCTGTCGGTGACGAAGCGGGTGTAATTGAAGCCACACCTGGGGCAGAAGCTGAAGAAGGCCTGTGTGACGGCACCGCAGTGAGGGCACTCCGCCAGCAGGCGAGCCCCGCATCGCCCACACGATTCGGCGTTCTGGTCATTCTGGAGACCGCACCGCTGGCACCGCCCGGCAACTAAGGGAGTCTGCCTCCCAGACCTCGCACAGTCATCGCAGAGACTGTCTTCGAGGGCGATCTGCCGTCCACACTGGGGGCAATACTTCAGCAGGGCGGCTCCACAATCGGCACAGAAACGGCTCTGTTCACGGTTGTGGCTGCCACAGACGGGGCACGCTGGGCGTGTGTGCCCCGCGGGGGCGGCGATACCACCGGACTCTACACCCGATTCTTCTGGCTTCGGGCTACGGCTTTGCCCTTGCTGTGGAGACATAGGCTCTCTGTAGTTCAGCGCACGGTGATGGTCGAGTACCTGGCGACCAGGCGCAGGTCAACGGTTGCCTCTGCCTGGTCGTAGCGCCGGGACAGATACTCCGTCGCGCTGGCCTGTACATCACGCCAATGGGCCAGTGTGCGGCGGACCGGCATCCCGTTGTGGTATGTGCATTGTAGGCCAGGCCATGGCGGTGGGCAAGGGTGACGCAGGAGAGTGTACGAAAAGGGG
>CAYGQI010000098.1:4292-6456 GCA_964351925.1 uncultured Anaerolineales bacterium
GCGACCCTCCGGGAGGGTTGCGGCAGGATTTGACAAGGTCGCACATTGCTGGTAGACTAAGAAAGCTGGGGCGCATTCGTCTAGTGGCCAGGACACCGCCCTCTCAAGGCGGAGACAGGGGTTCGACTCCCCTATGCGCTACCTTGATGGTCCCAGCCCCTGTAGAACCACGCACTCTTTAGCGGCTCGCACTCGCCAGCTGTGGCCTCCTCGCCAGGCATCCCCTCCGTTACGCCACGTCGATTGGCTCCCTGGTCCGATCTGTGCCAGGGGCTGAGCTGGATGGGATACACTCCGGGCCGCATTTGACAGTGAGTCGCGGGGAGGCTATAATTGAAATTTGAACACATAACCGCCACTGCTTGCAGAGGGTTATCATGCCCAAACGTACTTATCAGCCCAAGAAGAGAAAGCGACAGAGATCTCATGGATTCCGCACCCGCATGCGGACGCCTGGGGGACGCAGAGTGCTCAAGGCACGTCGGCAGAGGGGACGCAAGAGGCTGACTGTTTGATCTGTCGCCAAATGACAGGATTCCGGCCGCGACCGCGCCATGGACAGGAAACACCGGCTGAGAGACAATCAGCGGTTCCAACGCGTCAAGAAGGAAGGTCGGTCGTGGTCACATCTCCTCTTGGTGCTCTGCGCGCTGCCCAACGGACTGGAGCATAGCCGTTTCGGCTTTTCTGTGAGCAAGCGGGTCGGCAAGGCAGTGGTCCGCAACAGAGTAAAGCGATTACTACGCGAGGCGACAAGTGCCCGGGAGACCCTTGTCGTGCCGGGTCAGGATTTGGTATTTATCGCCCGCAGTCCAGTGGGGGAAGCCGGGTACCTGGAGGTGGACCGGGCCGTAGAGCAACTGTTGACGCAGGCCAGACTGCTGCGTGTTCCATAGCGGGCCTGAGCGGTGTCCGCGAGACCTGGAGATGAGATTCTTCGTCCTGTCGAGCATCCGCCTGTACCAGAGGCTCATGTCCCCAGCGCTTTCTCCTTCCTGCCGCTTCGTGCCCTCGTGCTCACACTATACCTATGAGGCGATTGAAAGGTACGGCGTCGCCAAGGGCGGCTGGCTGGGCATCAGGCGCTTACTGCGATGTCACCCTCTGCATCCCGGGGGGTACGACCCGGTACCTTAGGTGCAGAGAGTCGTGGAGGAGACTTGTCCTTGAGAGATAAGAAGATGAGGATAACCAAGCGGGCCGCGCCATGCTGTGCGCTGCTGTTGCTGATATCGGTTGTTCTGGCGGGCTGCGGCGGCGGCGCTAGGGCCATGGGTTGGTCCGCGCCTGTGGTGGACGACGGAACTCTGTACTTCGGATCGAAGGCGGGAAAGCTGTATGCCCTCGATATCGAAACGCGAGAAACGGTGTGGTCCTTCCCCGCCGAAGGAGCACTGGCCGGTATCTATTCGACGCCGGTGATACGCGATGGTTCGCTGTTCTTCGGCTCCTACGAGATTGAGACCAAGTCCGTCCTGATCTTCCAGAACCAGGACATCCGGGGCCGGGGTTACGCGCTGGAGGTGACCGAAGGGAAGGAGGATTGGCATTTCCCAATAGATTCCTCCCAGGACCCGGAACCTTTCATAGGATCACCTGCGCTGGGGGGGGGCCTAGTCTATTTCACCTCCGCGGATGGCAGTGTGTATGCCCTGGAGATGGAGACAGGTTCCCTGAGGTGGTCGTTCGAGGGGGGCAAGGAGATCTGGGCTGGCCCGGCCTGGGCCGACGGGACGTTGTACGTCGGTTCCGCTGATAAGAACTTGTACGCCTTCGATGCAGCCACGGGCGACCAGAGGTGGCACTTCACCGCCGGGGGAGCGATATACACCACTCCCCATATCAACGGAGACCTGGTTTACTTCGGAGCATTGGACAACAAGGTGTACGCCGTTGATACCGAGAGCGGAGCCGAGGTATGGACCTATCGGACCGGGAACTGGGCCTGGGCTGGGCCCGTGGAGAACGGTGGTCTGCTCTACGCAGCTTCCCTGGATCATTCCCTGTACGCCTTGGATGCCGCCAGCGGCGCGCTCAGGTGGGCGTTCGAGGCTGGAGATATGATCCCCGCCTCGCCCGTCATAGCCGACGGTGTCGTATTCCTGGCGGCCAGGGGAGCTGGCGTGTACGCCTTGGAGGCCGAGACGGGTGGACAACTCTGGCA
>CAYGQI010000099.1:0-6440 GCA_964351925.1 uncultured Anaerolineales bacterium
AGGTTGCGTTGGTGGGAGCCATCTGCATCCATGACGTAGACCTCCTTGTCCCCGTCACGCCAGGAGGTGAAGGCGATGGATTGGCCGTCAGGTGACCAGGCGGGAGCGTAGTCACCCGCTGGGTCGCTGGTGAGTCGAGACAGGAGGAGGCCCTCAAGCGCCAGACTGTAGATCTCCCAGTTGCCGTCGCGATAGCTCTCGAAGGCGATGCGGGAGCCGTCCGGCGACCAGGTCGGCGCGCCGTCGAAGGCCAGGTCCTGTGTCAGGCGGGTCAAGTCCCCGCTTTGGAGGTCGAGCTGGTATATCTCCCAGTTGCCGTCGCGGTGGGATTCGAAAGCCAGGCGCCGGCCGTCGGGAGAGACTGCCGGGTTTCGGTCCTCGGCGGGGTGCTGGGTCAGGTTGTATTCCTGCCACGAGGCCAGATCGAGGAGGTAGATCTCCCAGTCGCCGTCCCTGTCGGTCTGGTAGACCACGAAGTTGGCGCCCCCCAAGGGCGTGGGAGTCGGGGAGGGCGCACTCAAGGTCGAGGTGGGGGCCAAGGTGGGAGTGGTGTCGGCGGCCTCGGGACTGCCTGGGCTGCTACAAGCGCCGATCAGAAGCAAGAGACCGCCGAGGGCCAGTACGGCCACGGTACGAGTGAGGAGAGCTGTGGCCGAGGTGCGTGGCTGGGTCATCACTCCACGCCGAGACTGAAGAAGTTGTAGGCGGCAAAGGAGACGTCTTCGAAGACGGGCTGGCTGATGGCCCACACCAGCCAGTCGGTGGGCGCGTACTGGAAGTGGACCAGTATGTAGTCGACGCCGTCCAGGAAGACGATACCGGCGTCGGCGTGGGTGTCGTAGGCGAAGCCGTGCTTGTGGGCCAGCGGAACGTCCTCCGGTATACCGGCGCCGATCATGGTGCGAACCGGGTTCTGCTTCATGTCGTCCAGTATCAACTGGCAACTCTCAGAGGAGATGCGCCCCTGGTAGTCAGCGAGTAACCTTCCCTCTCCCTTGCTGCAATCGTAGATCATCTCCAGGAGCACGCCTATGTCGTGGGCAGATGTCTGTATGAAAGGATCCGGATTGGCACCAACGGCCCCCTGGAGGAGGCGCAGCTTGGCCAGCCCTGGGACCCGATGGGCGCCCTCCGTTTGGAGACGATAGGGCTCTCGGATGAAGGTGGCAGTGAGGCCCAACTCGTCCATGCGGGCGCTGAACCTCCTGCATCCCTCCATCTGGCTCCCATCGCCGATGCGCTCGAGCAGAAGGTTGGCCCAGTAGTTGCTGCCAGTGGGATCCGTGACCACCTTGAGCATCATCTGCTGAGTCTCTTCATCCAACTCGGCGCCCTCTGAGTGGAGGAAGGTCTCCAGCATGACACCCATCTTTACCACACTCATCCCCGAATAGATGATGTTGGGGTTGATCTCCAGCGTTTCATCTGTGGCCGGGTGGGAGATGTAGATGCTCACCATCCCTGCGAATTCATCGATGCGGTGCTGCACCATGCTCCCTAACATTTCGATGTCGGGTGGAGCAGGCTCCAGGATGTCGACCCGGAGGGTCACATCTCGTTGGTCAGGGGAGGTCAGGCTCTGTTCGACGAGGGGCAGAGAGGCTGGGATATCCAGTTTTCTTCCCGCGCGGCCGGGCCGGAAAGAGAGTGTGTCCGTGATGGCCTGCACCTCCCTTAGGGGCTGGTCCTTCTCCTGGGAAATATCGCCCAGGAACTCCTCCAGCACTAGGGCGTCATAGGTGTACATGAGGGGAATGTCCTCATTCACCGGTTGCAGGCCTTCGGTGAGGAACTTGAGGTAGCCATCCCAGAACTGGGGCTGCTCTCCGCGACCCAGCGTGTAGGCCTCTTCGACCATGTCGTTCACGTAGATCTCGAGTTTGACGTCGCTGGGCAGGAGAACGACGGTATCCGTCACGTATTGCAGGGCGATGGGCTGGTTGAGAGGCGCCACGACCATCTCCTGCAGCGTCCCAGCGGCCTGCTCTCGGGTTTGTCCGGCGAGGGGAACGCCGGCAGCCGAGACACCTGGGTAGATGGCCTCGCGGAAGCTATCGTACTGACGCAGTTTGTAGTATAGGAATCCGACCACCGCCAGCACCACCAGCAGAAGGGCGGTGATGATCAGTTGGAGCTTGCGCACATGAACCTCGCTGGACTGTCGTTTTGAGGCCGCCAAGGGTCCGCGTGACTCGAGGCGCGGAGATTATAGTGCTCGGACGAAAAGGTTGTCAAGCGTCCTGCTCGAAGGCCTGATGGAGCCAGCGCTTGACTTCTATGGGGCGGAGGTATTGACCCAGGTAGCCCTGGCCGATCCTGATCTCCAGATGCATGTGTATCTCCGAGCCCGGATCGTAGTAAGAGGAAGGGGTGCCAGAATTGCCGACGTACCCGAGGGTCTGGCCCTGTCCCACGAGGTCCCCGACCTGAAGGTCTTGGACAACCCCGCTGAGATGACAATATCGGCTCACCAGGCCACCACCGTGGTCGATCCATATCTGACGACCGCGGAGGACGTCCAGGACTTCCTCCGAGGTGTGAGAAACCTCGGCCGCATGAGCCAGCATGGCTTCCATCTCGTTTAGGTCAGGTGGGTCGTAGTCTGTGTCGGCTCTGACCACCTTCCCCTCGGCCACGCTCAGCACCGGGGTGGTGATAGTGACCGGCTGACCAGCGGCTGAGTAGAAGTCGATGCCCTCATGTACCCCGTAGCGGTAGGAACGGGGCGCTCCCGGCAGCCGGAAGGAGAGGTCAGGGAGAATCGTTCCCTCAAGGGGCAGGGCGAGGGAAGGAAGCAGCTCCAGAACCATGGGGTCGTGAGGCGGCAGCGTCTCAAGACCACGATCCGTAGCAGGTGCGGCCTCCCACTCGGCGGGCTCTGCCGGCTCGCGTGGGTAGACATAGATCCCACCTTTCGCTGCCACATACAGTCTCTGCCCCTGGTTGAAGACTGCGTCCATCTCCAACTGTTCCTCAGCGAACACGTACTCGCGCACCAGGTCGCCGGTTGCCGCATCGAGCAGTCGTAGCCGCCGGTGGTCCTGGTCAACGACGTAGAGAAAAGCATCCGGTCCTTGACCGAGGAATAGCAGAGAAGGATCCTCCATGTCCGACGGGGGCACGAATGCGGTGTCAGACCGGAGCGGTTCCCCCACAAGCCTGTGGAGTCGCAGCGGGCCGCGATATCCCTCCTGGGCCAGCACGTAGATGGCTTCCCCTACAGCGAGATCTACGCTCTCGCGCAGATCAAGATCCGCAGGCATGACTGCCCCTCGCTCTTCCGTGTGGCGCCAAATCTGACCCACGTTGGTGTCCAGCAGGTAGAAGGAGTCCCTGTAGCCGCAGACCGAGATCAGGTCCTGACGCGAGCTCGCCTCAGGTGCGTCGGCCGCTCGCTCCATCCTCCAATCATCGGAAGCAGGCAAGTAACGGAAGGCGTTCCCTGCCCGGTCGAGAACCAGAAGCGATTCGCCGTCCCCGCCCAGGGCGATATCCGCCACTTCCTGCACCACGACGCTGTCCGGAGGCTCCACCTGCCTACACCTCGGTTCGGCATCCAGGGTTATGAGCTTCAGCTGGCCCGAATCGAGGGCATAGATGTCGTTGCCCTTGACGACCAGCCGCAAGGGGTGGGTGAGGCAGCCCTCTGGAAGCGTGAACAGCGTGGTATTGTTCTCGTCCAGCAACACCGTTCCGGTTTCCTGTATGGTGGGGGTTGGCGGTGGAGGAGTTGGCGTACTGGTCGGTGGCGGCGTTGAGGCGGCCGTGGCGGTGGGAGAAGGGACGACGTCCGTGCTCGGTGGAACCTGGCTGGTCACAGGGGAGATGGATACCGGGTTCTGCGCCATCAGTCGGCCTACAAAGAGGGAGCCCAGGAAGAGGACCAGCGCCAGCCCGAACGCCCGTGCCTCCCTAGGGGCCAAAGTACTCCTCCATGAGCGAGGAGATATCCACTGCCGAATGACGGTTGAGAATCGAGAAGAAGTCCTCTCCAGTGCTGAGCTTGTGTGACTGCCTCTCGTAGTAGTCGCGCAGGAAAGCGAAGAACTCCTCATCCCCTGTGCGGTCTCTGAGGTCCCTGATGAAGAGGGCGCCGCGGCGATAGACCGCGTTGAGGTAAGTGCGGCCATCCATGAAGGCGTAGATGGGACGGTCTATCTGTCCCTGCGGCCGGTAGCTGTCCACCTCCACATCCCACCACCACTCCACCAACTCCGGATGTACCCGTTCGTAGTAGAGCAGGGAGCTGTAGGTGGCCAGCGCCTCGTCCAGCCAGGGTTCTCTCACCTGATCGTTGCCCACGGTCCCATACCACCACTGATGTGCCACTTCGTGAGCCAGCAGCGAGACTAGCCGGCTGCGGTACCCACCAGGGTGGTCGCCGTACCAGTCGTCTCCCATGAAGGTCATCCCAGAGTACTCGAGAGCCCCGGCGAAGTCGACCTCCGCGACGCGAAAGCTGGAGTAGGGATACGGACCGAAGAGTTCCTCGTAGGCTATCAGCGCTTCCGCGGCAGCGATCGCAGCTTCGGAGCCAGCCCGCTGGTGCACCGGGAAATAGTAGGAGGAGACCGTCGCATGCCCGGCCGGTTGGCTCGAGACCTCATACTGGTCGCTGGCGGTGAAGGCGAAGGAGCGTGCCTCGGATGCTGTATAGCGCCAGCGGTTGCCGAAGCGCTGCTCCTCTCCCGTGCCCGCGACCACAACTTCCGAGGGGGCCACTATCTCCACCTCGTAGTCGGCGACCTCGCTGACGTAGGGGTCGCCGACAAGGTGGTAGGCGAAGGGGATCCAGCCCTGGCCTGGCCTGTATGGCACCAAGATTGGGTACCAGTTGCCGGCGGCGAGCATACGATCCGAATAACCCAGACTACCGTTGCTCCACTCCAGGTAGGGGTTCATACTCGGCAAATCGAGCGAGAACTCGAAGAAAAGCGTCACCTCATCCTTTGGTTCCAGCGCGGTGGGCAGGCGCACCCGCAGGCTGGTCCCGCTGAGGGAGTACTCGAACTGTTCAGCCGCCTCTTCCTCTGCAGGTTTCTCGGTGGTCACGCTCTGCAGGAGAAAGACGTCTTCCGCATGGTTCGGGAATACGTTGAAAACCAACTCCTCCAGCGTTTCCTCGGTCGTGTTGGCGAAATCCAACCGCTCGCTGGCATGGAGGCTGTGACCCTCGTAGTCCAGGCTGACCTCAAGCGTGTACTGGGGTACCGTGCGAACCGGCACGACCGCAGTGGCCGTGGGCGCAGGAGGGGGGGTGGAGGCGGTGGTGTTCTGCCTCGACATGACGTAGGTGCCCATGAGGGCGATGATGACGACGACGACCAGGAGAATGAGAATATTCATCACGGACCAGGGACTTAGGGAACGGGGCCTGGGAATGGTGGGGCGACGCGATGTCTTTCTGGGTTCCGCGTCGTAGTACTCGAGTATCTCCTCCGGGTCGAGGCCTAAGTCCAGAGCATAGGTGCGGAGGAAGCCCCTGATCTGGCTCTCGCTGGCGAACTCCGCGAAGTGCTCCTTCTCCAGGGCGCTCAGATACTGCTGCCTGATCCTGGTAGCCCCTTCTGCCTGCGCCAGGGACCAGTTCTTCCGTTTTCGCGCCTCATGCAGCGCGTCACCCACTTTGCCCATCGTTGGTACTCTGGAACCAGCCGCCTTCTGGGATTCGATCACCCATTATAGCATGAGGTAGTGACCCCGACAAACGGACCGTCCGGGGCGCGCGGGAGCCCGTCGTCAACTATGCTGTGCAGGTTCTGCAAGCCTTCACTTAGCGAACACGCCGTGCCGCCGGTGAATCGGGATGACTCCCTATTCGATCCTGGGCCTGCAACCATTGGTGGGCAGCGAATCGGACCGCCTGGCCTGAGTCATCTGTGAAAGAGACGGTTGACGGCCCGTCGGGCGCATGTTATAATGGTTGCAGTCAGACCGCCCTGGCAGGAGTGAGGTGCCGGGCAGGCATCGAGGTTGACCATGCGCGGATGTCAGAGGCTGACATTGCTGGCGCTGGTGTGCGCCGTGATCTTTGTGTTCTGGACCCTGTTCCAGCTCCTGGAGGGAGCCCTCAGTGAGCCTGCCAGCACTCCTTCTGCTCCCCTGGTCCTGCACACTCCAACGCCGACTGCGACGGCGACGTCCAATCCCTTGCCCAGGGAGACCAACGTGCCCGCCTCCTCGCCCACATCAGAGCCGACGTCAACTGCCACACCAACAGTCGTTCCCAGCGCCACTCCGACCAGCACGCCGGTCCCAGCTACCCCCACGCCGACGCTGGCGCCCACGGCAACGCATACGCGATGGCCGAGTCCCACCCCGCTACCACAGCCGACCTTGCCCGCTGGGGTGGTGGCGTACCTGGACAGGTTCGTGCCGCTGGTGGTGAGCGTGGAGGGGGAGGGCATCTTGAGCAACCCTGCCGGGATCGACCAGGGCGC
>CAYGQI010000100.1:0-6308 GCA_964351925.1 uncultured Anaerolineales bacterium
GGGGGCCATTGGGCCCCGCTGGGGAACTCGAGAATGGAGCCGTTGACCGAGAGACAGGAGCAGATTCTGGACTTCATCGTCCGGGAGTATATAGACACCGCTACGCCGGTGGGTTCGAAGACCGTCGTCGAACGTCGTGCTCTAGGCGTGAGTCCTGCCACTGCGCGAGCGGAGATGGCCCAACTCGAGCAGCTAGGCTTTCTCACCCATCCGCATACGTCGGCTGGACGCACTCCAACAGCCTCAGGCTACCGGTACTTCGTGGAGTTCCTGATGAGAGAGACCGCACTCCCCGTCAGTGAGCGCCGCTTGATCGAGCACCAGTTCCATCAAGTGGACAGGGACCTTGAGCAGTGGATCAGGCTGGCAGGGGCGGTTCTGACCAGCAGAAGTCACACCGCGTCTCTGGTCACAGCTCCCAGGACTCGCCGATCGCGTTTCAACCGGGTGGAGCTGGTTCGTCTCAGCGAGGCCAATGTACTTCTCTTGCTCCTGCTGCGAGACGGTACGATGCAGCGGCGGATCGTTGGCCTGCGCACTGACGAGGTGTCTGGGACTCTCCAGAGTATGGCCGACGAGCTGAATGTCCAGTTGCTCGATATGACCAGCACGGAGATTCAGACCAGGTCTTCCCAGCTTAGCGCTACCAGCTCGCTTCTCGCCGGGCAGGTTGTGGAGTTGATGAAGGTCGCCGACCTGGAGCACGATCTGGAGTTGCATCGCTATGGCTTCGCCAACATCTTGAGACAGCCGGAGTTCACCGAGGCCAGGCAGCTGGAGAAGGTGGTGGGGATTCTCGAGGAACCTGGCCACTTGGAGTCCATCTTGGCTGAGGTGGCCCTTTCACACAGCGGAGTCCAGGTCATCATCGGTGGCGAGGGCCGCTGGCCTCAGATGAGCGACTTCAGTCTGGTCATCGCCCGCTACGGAGCGGCCTGGCGGACCACCGGCGTGATTGGCCTCATGGGCCCCATTCGTATGCCCTATGGCCGCAACGTGCCGATGGTGAGCTACGTGGCCGATTTGATGAGTAGACTGTTGAGAGAAAGGTACGCGTAGCGGGTGGCCGTGGAGACGTACGAGGAGGTTCCAGACCAATTGAATAATAGTGAGCAACAGAGACTGGAGGAGGAAGCGATCGAGGAGGGGGTTGACGAATTCGAACAGGCCAAGGCGCAAGCCGTAGAGTACCTGGACCGATTGCAGCGTACCCAGGCTGAATTCGCCAACTACAAGAAAAGGATAGAACGGGAGAGAGAGGAGTTTATCTCCCTGGCTAACGCTGCTCTGATTAGCAAGTTGTTACCCATCCTCGACGACTGTAAGAGGGCGCTACAGACGGTGCCCGACAATTTGCGAGGCCTGACCTGGGTGGAGGGTATCGCCCTCATCGAGCGCAGGCTACAGATCACACTGGAGCAGGAGGGGCTTTCGGAGATCGAAGCTGTGGGCAACGCGTTCGACCCAGAGCTGCATCATGCGGTGGTCCGCCAAGAGACCACGGAATACCCGGAAGATGAAATCATTGGCGAATCGCAGAAAGGCTACAAGCTTCACGAGAAGGTGCTGCGGCCTTCGATGGTGAGAGTGGCAGCCAGACCTAGAAATGAGAATAGAGAGGGTCCTGAGTAAGAAGGAGGACAAACCATAACATGGGTAAGATCATTGGCATTGACCTAGGAACAACGAACTCTGCTGTGGCAGTCATGGAGGCAGGGGAACCTACGATCATCCCCAACTCGGAGGGCGGGAGACTGACGCCTTCCGTGGTGGCGGTATCGAAGCAAGATGAGCGATTCGTGGGCACGGTGGCCAAACGACAGGCAGTCACCAACCCCGATAACACCATATTCTCCATAAAGAGACTTATGGGGCGCAAGTACAGCGACCCCCAGGTGAAGCTCGACGTCGAGCTACTGCCCTACAAGATCACCGAGGCGCCGAACGGAGACGCCAAGGTCGTCATGGGGGGCAGGGAGTTCTCGCCCCCTGAGATATCGGCCTTCATTCTCCAGAAGCTCAAGACCGATGCCGAGGCGTATCTGGGCGAGACTGTCACTCAGGCGGTGATCACGGTACCCGCCTACTTCAACGACTCGCAGCGCCAGGCCACCAAGGACGCGGGACGGATCGCCGGCCTGGAGGTGCTGCGTATCATCAATGAGCCCACGGCGTCGTCGCTGGCCTACGGTCTGGCCAAGGGGAAGGATGAGAAGATCGCCGTCTACGACCTTGGAGGTGGGACCTTCGATGTCTCCATCCTGGAGATAGAGTCGGGAGAACCCCCGGTGTTCGAGGTGCTCTCCACCAACGGAAACACCCATCTGGGGGGTGACGACTTCGACCAGCGGGTCATCGACTACATAGCGGACGAATTCAAGAGGGAGCAAGGCATCGACCTGCGCGGGGATCGTATGGCACTTCAGCGCCTGAAGGAGGCTGGGGAAAAGGCCAAGGTTGAGCTCTCAACAGTGATGCAGGCCGAGATCAACCTGCCGTTCATCACCGCCGACGCCAGCGGACCCAAGCACCTGACGATGACCCTCACCAGGGCTAAGTTGGAGCAACTGGTGGGCGGCCTCATCGAGCAGACTATCCCTCCCTGCCGGCAGGCCATGGAGGACGCCAAGTTGTCCCCGGCCGACATCGACGAGGTCATCCTCGTCGGAGGACAGACCCGCATGCCTGCGGTGCAAGAGGCAGTGAAGAAGTTCTTCAGCAAGGAACCCCACAAGGGAGTGAACCCCGACGAGGTAGTGGCCTTGGGCGCCGCTATTCAAGCGGGAGTCCTGGGCGGTGAGGTGAAGGACGTGCTGCTCCTCGACGTCACGCCGCTGACTCTGGGGATCGAGACCCTGGGTGGCGTCGCGACTGCGCTGGTGCCGCGCAACACCACCATTCCGTACCACACTTCGCAGATCTTCTCCACCGCCGCCGACGGGCAGACCGGCGTGGAAGTCCACGTTGTCCAGGGGGAGCGCCCCATGGCTGGCGACAACAAGACCCTGGGGCGGTTCAATCTTGACGGCATTCCACCGGCACCCAGAGGCGTGCCGCAGGTCGAGGTTTCGTTCGACCTCGATTCCAACGGCATCCTGAACGTCTCGGCCAAGGACAAGGCCACGGGGCGAGAACAGCACATCACTATCACCGCCTCCAGCGGTCTGTCCGAGGGAGAGATCAAGCGCATGGTGGACGAGGCCAAGTCGCACGAGGCCGACGACCGCAAGCGCAAAGATGAGATCGAGGCGCGGAACAACGCCGACCAGGCTGCCTATAGCGCGGATAAGACACTGCGCGACCTGGGCGACAAGGTACCAGGCGATGTGCGCAGCGATGTTGAAGCCAAGGCCGCCGCTGTGAGGGAGGCCCTCAAGGGCCAGGACGTGGACCTGATCCGGCGCAAGACCCAGGAATTGATGGAGGCCATGCAGCGGATCGGCGCCAGCATGTACGAGCAACCAGGTGCCACGCCACCCCCGCCAGGGGGCGAGGCTGGGCCCGGGGCCCGAGAGGACGAAGGCACCGTCGAAGGTGAGTTCCGAGAGGTCTAAGAACAAAGCCTGGGGGGCAGGGCCAGTCAGCGCTCTGCCCCCTTTGTTTGTGTTTTGGTCAACCATCAAGTAGACTTCGCTATATCCAGCATCCAGGCGGTGGAACCTCGACCTATGACAGCAAAGAGAGATTACTACGATGTGCTCGGCGTCAGCCGTTCCAGCAACGACGCCGAGATAAAACGGGCCTACCACCACTTGGCCCGCCAGTATCATCCAGACCTCAACAAGGACCCGGCGGCCGAGGCCCAGTTCAAAGAGATCAACCAGGCCTACGAGGTCCTGGGGGACCGCCGTAAGCGCGCCGAGTATGACCGTTGGGGCCATACCGGGGCCAGTGGCGGCTTTCCCACGGACTACGGAGGTTTCGGCTTCGGGGATATCTTCGAGGACTTGTTTGGCTTCGGCGGCATGAGGACAGCGGCTAGGCGCGCCCCACAGAAGGGCACTGACCTGCGCTACGACCTGACGCTTACCTTCGAGGAAGCGGCGTTTGGCTGCGCGAAGGAGATCGAGGTCGCCAGGCTGGACACGTGTCCCAGCTGTCACGGCACCGGAGCTGACCCCGGTACCACGCCCATCCGTTGTCCCCAATGCAACGGCACAGGCGAGGTCCGGAGGGTGCGCCAGTCGGTCTTCGGTTCGTTTGTCAACGTCACCACCTGCGGGCGCTGCGGGGGCGAAGGAGAGGTCGTAACCACGCCGTGCGCCGAGTGCCGTGGCCAGAAGCAAGTGCGGGTAACCAGGCGACTCTCCGTCAGCGTTCCTCCTGGGGTTGACGACGGTACTCAGATCCGCCTCTCTGAAGAGGGCCAGGCCGGCCTGCGCGGAGGCATGTCTGGTAGCCTGTACGTGGTGGTCTCCGTTCGCAAGCACCCCTACTTCAAGAGACAGAATAGCGACATCTTCCTGGAACTACCCATCAACGTGGCGCAGGCTGCTCTGGGAGATGAGATCGAAGTGCCCACACTCGAAGGCGAGGAGAAGTTGGCCGTACCTGCGGGCACTCAAACGGGGGAGACCTTCCGTCTGCGGGGCAAGGGTATACCCTTCCTCAGAGGCGGCGGAAGCGGCGACCAACTGGTCACCGTCTACGTGGTGACCCCCAAGAAGCTATCGACTGAGCAGCGCGAACTCTTCGAGGAACTGGCCAAGAGCCTGGGCAAGGAAGTCATCCCCCAGGGCGAGAAGGGCTTCTTCGATCGGCTCAAGGATGTTCTCAGATAGGGACGTCCATCTCCCGTCCGGCAGTTTTTTTCTTTCACTCCAGTGGCCGCACTCTCGTCCAGGATCCTTCGCCCTTGGGGCGGTCTCTGCACGGCTCAGGTAGCAGTATGTGTACCTCCCACTCCACAACACTGGCGTGGCCAGGGGGCCTTTGCCGCCGCTGAGGCCGACTGCCAGCTCGTGCGGGAGTTCGAACCTTGAAGTGGTTGGAGATCAGCGTTCCCATCGACTCAGAGGAAGCAGCTGAGTCGGTCTGCCAAGTGCTTGACCTCTACGGTGAGGGAGGCGCGGTCCAGGAACAGGTCTTTGGCGACCAGGACCGGCTGGGCACTGGCGGCCCTGCCCCGGTCACGGTGAAGACCTATCTGCCACTAGACGACCGCTGCAAAGACAGGCTCCAGACTATCCAGACCGAGCTCTCCAGCCTGTCGGAACTCCTCCACCTTCCACCGGTGCAACTCAAGGAATTGGAGGAGAAGGACTGGGCCACTGCCTGGAGGGCGTTTTTCCAGCCGCAGCGCATCGGGAAACACATCGTGCTCAAGCTTCCGGAGCAGACCTATCCCGCCGCCACAGACGACGTGGTTATCGACCTGGAGCCGGGAATGGCCTTCGGCACCGGTCTGCACGCCACCACGCGTTTGTGTCTGGCCTGCCTGGAGGAATTGGTCCAACCCGGCGATCGTCTCTTGGACATGGGCACAGGGTCCGGCGTCCTCGCCCTTGCCGCGGCCGAGCTGGGTGCAACGGAGGTCCTGGCCCTGGACCACGACCCTGTGGCAGTGGCAGTGGCCAGGGAGAACGTTTCCCGCAACTGCCTGGATCAGGCCATCAGGGTCGAGGAGGGGTCTCTGGACTACCTCACCAGCCACGGCGTGCCGCTCCTCGACGGCATGGCCATGAACATCATCACCGAGGTCATCGTGGAGATGATGGAGGGCGGCCTGACTTCGTTCCTCAAGCCTGGAGGATGGCTCGTCGCCAGCGGTATTCTCGCCCCAACGGAGGGCACAGTGAGGGCGGCCTTTGACAAATGTGGGATGCAGGTGGCTGCCCGGTATCAGGAAGAGGGGTGGGTCGCACTGTGCGGCAAGAAGGTCCACAGAGAGAGGCCGTGACGACCCGGACGGGAGGGAGCATGACCATGCACCGTTTCTTCGTGCCCGCGCTCTGGCTGGAGCAGGAGGAGGTGACCATCATGGGGCCTCTAGTTCACCGGTTGAGGACTGTGCTGCGTCTCACGCCTGGCTCCCACGTGGTTTTGCTGGACAACTCGGGATGGGAGCACGAGATGGAGATCACCCAGGTCTCCACCCAGCGAATCGAGGGGCGTGTGATGCACAAGTCGCTGGCCACGGCGGAACCACGCACCAAGATCACCCTCTATCAGGCTCTGCTCAAGCTGAGCAAGTTCGAAGGGGTGTTACAGAAGTGCACTGAACTGGGAATTGTGGGCTTTGTACCCATGATCACCGAGAGGTGCATTGTCGGCAGCCTGGAAGACATCAGCAAGGTGAAGACCGAACG